>CAMDDI010000177.1 GCA_945890905.1 Bacteriovorax stolpii | reverse complement strand
ATTTTCAAAGTTAGACTTTTTACCTGAGGATATGAACTTCAACGCCCGTGTGGATGTTGATATTTTTGGAAAAACAAAACTCGATCGACTAAGAATTAAATCGGAAGTTCAATTCACTGATCTCACTGCATATGGCGAAAACCTTAACGGCGGATCGTTTAATGTGAACATGGATAAACAAATCGTATCCATTGCAAATCTTGATGCCAAAAAAGATAAGGGTGAAATTAATGGAGATTTTTCATTCTCAGTTCTCAATAAGGCCATGAAAGTTAATTATCGTTGGGAAAACTTAGCACTTTCATCATTTCATTTTTCAAAGGGCATTGGACTTAATATCGATGGATTAATTTCTGGTACAGTTGTAGGACAAGGGACTACAGATAATTATGTGATGAATCTCAAAACCAAAATGTTTAATACTCATAGTTCCAATTCAAGTTTTGATGACACACAAGTTGAATTAAAGCTCACTCCTGCTTCGGTTAAAGGAAACTTAAGTTTATTTGGGAATGTCATCCACGCTAATTTTGATGTGGCATTAAAGCCCGGAAGAAAATCAAATATTGTTATTAAAGGGATGGTTCCTAATATCAAACCACTTGCTGTGGCGTTCTTTGGACAGCATCTAGAACCTGAGCCACTTAATGGAAAAATTGTCTTCGGTCTTGATGCTACTTTTTCACAAAAATTGCATGACCTTGATCTTAAAGCTTCTCTTGGTCAGCTAGTTTTTGATCACCCTGATTTTAAAGTTAATTACCAGTCCTCAGGACCCGAATTCGTTGTTCAGAATGGGCAGATTATTCATTGGAACCTCAATATCAAGCAGCCTGATTTATTGGTGGCCACGAAAGGGTCTGGTCAAATTGGAAAGAATATTTCGTTAATTAATGAAATTCATCTCAATTCAAAGATTTTAGATATTCTGATACAACCCATCCTATCCTCGGAGGGCTTCCTTCGAAATATTGTTAAGGTGGATAGTCAGAGAGATGATTACTACGTGACCGCCACCAGCAAGGCACAAAATCTCAATCTTTCGATTGAATCACTTCCTTTTCCACTTAATGATCTTAATTATTCTTTGGAATATTCCAGTAAGAGACTTCTTATTAAGGAGTTGAGCACAACTTTAGATGCTGGTTCTGTGGCCTTCAAAGGTGACATCTATTTTGATAACTCAGAGCCTGATGTGAATATTAAGTATGTCTTAGAACGTGCTGAAATACCGATCTTAGGAAAATCATCTATTAACATAACAGGTGAAGGAACAATCCTCGGTAATAATTTTCCTTATCTCCTAACTGGGGATCTTCTACTCAATAAGGCCCTAATTGTTAACGAGCTTAATGAGTTTGATTCAAAATCTTCTTCAATTGCACAGGTCCGTTATTTACCAAAAAATCAAGAATCTGCTTTAGGAAAACTCATCACTCTGAATGTGAATGTAAAATCTGATAATACCATCCGGATTACAAACTCATTGATGGACATTGGTCTGCGTGGAGAAGTAAGAGTTTCCGGAACCCCTACCCGCCCTCGTGGTGAGGGTCGGTTGTACTCACCAGCAGGCGCTTCACGAATATTTTTTAAGAATAATGAATATGTGATTCAAAACGCGGATTTGAATTTTACTCCTAAAAAGCAAGTTTCCAATCCAGATTTTGACGTCCAGGCCATGACAATGATTTCTCAGTATAAAATTTATGCCAAAGCTTATGGAGATTTAGAGCGCTTTAATTTTGATCTTACTTCAGAGCCTGCTCTCCCAAGAAATTCTATTCTCTCACTCATCGCTTTTGGTTATACTGACGAAATTCAAAACTCACTTACCCAAAGTCAGCGAGATAATCTTACACAGGTTGGAGTAGGATCATTTGTATTTGATCGCTTTAAGATCAGCGACATATTAAATAAGCAATTTGGGTTGCAAGTTAATTTAGGAACTGTAATTGAGCAGTCTCAAACAAGCAGTATGCTTGCCGGGCGAACTCAGGATTCCCAAGGGGCCGGCTCTGCACTAAGCAGAACACGTTCAGCAACTAAGATTGAATTGAAAAAGCGTCTAGATGAGGCACTGAGTTTATCAGTGTCTAGTACCATGGGTGGTAACATCGGCCAGAGACAAAGAATGGATCTTACTTACAGCGTGAATAGAAAAGTTCAGCTGCAAGGCATTTATGAGCTTAGAACAAATGCTGACGGTGAAGAAGATATTATCGATAACTCAATTGGCGGAGATTTGAAATTTAGGTGGACCTTCAAATGAAGATTGCTTGGTTTTTCATCTTCGTTATGTCGTTTGTAGGCACAGGTTGGGCGCAGACACTCAATCTTGTTGAAGTGGCAGTTAATTGTCCAAAATCACGCATGTGTGAAGAGCGCAGAGTTAAATTTGGAAATCTCACCGGTGAATACCGCAGTTTAGTTCATTTAAAAGATACCTTAAGACTCATGTCTTCAGATGGCGGCTATCAAAGTTTCTCCTATCAAATTCTTGAACTAGATAGTAAATACAGCCTCACTATTGATTTTAAACTCAAACCGGTTATCAAAGAAATTAACATTGGTTTCACCGACAGAAACTTAGAAACTGATCCTTCACAGCTAGTAATCATTAAAGAAGGTGATTTTTTTGAAGCTCAAAAATTGAAAATCAGTATCGATGGAATTCAGAAAAAGATTGAAAGCATGGGTTACCCATTCAATTCTCACACCTATGAGATATTTCAAACCTCTGACAATGTAACGATTAACATCGCTATCACACTAGGTCGCCCCGTAATATTTAAAAACATCAAATCAAATACCAGTTCTTCTTATGTAAAAGAATTTTTGAAACGCAAATTTACCAAGTTTTATAATCGACCTTTTGAAAGTGCCAAATTTAAGTTCTTTTTAGATGAAGCTCAAAAAGAACTTTTCTCCTACGGTTATTATTTGATCAGTATGGATTTTACTCCTGTTATGAAAAAAGAGAGAGTTACTTTAGATCTCAATATTCATAACGATCAGCTCTTCGCTTTTGATTTTAAAAATCTTCATAAAGATGATCACCTGGGAATGCTCACATTTCTGACTGATCTATTCCGTAAGTTCAAACGTCCTCTCACTGAGGCTGTCTTGAAGCAGGCGATTAGTGATTACTATGTGACCAAGGCCATGCTCAATACATCGATCAAAGTGGATATTTCGAAATTTACTAATAAGTACGCTGAAGTCGTTACTCTTTATCGCATTACTTTTGATGAAAAATATAAGACCCGTCTGGTTGATGTTTCATTCCAAGGAAATTCATATTTCACCAAAGAGAAGCTCAAAAAAATGTTTGATAAGGAAGCCTTTGAACTGGCATCCATCCGATACTATGACCAAGAATATTTTAATTACTTTGTAGGCTATTTGAAGAACCGCTATATAACCAAGGGATTTGTTCAAGTCAAAATCCAAGGTCCTATTAAAACTTTTGATGAGGGTAAGCATTCTTCCAATATAGAATACATCATTCAAGAAGGTCAGCGCGCTTTTGTGAGGGGAGTGACCTTTGAAGGACTTCCTTTAGATTTCGAAGATAGGGCCTTAGCCGAGATGACGAATAAAGTAGGCCAGCCTTTTAACCCTATCTCTTTAGTAGAGGATATTAAAAAAGTCGCCGTGAGCCTTCAAGAGAGTGGTTATTACTTTGCCGAAGTAACAAATGCCGCTGAAGATTCCATGGTGAGCTATTCTAAAAGTGGAGCGGATGTTGATATTCATTTTGTTATTCACTCTGGACCCATTGTTCGCCTTAATCGAATTCTTTACTTAGGAAATTATAAAACTCGGAAAAGAGTCATTCTTAAGAAAGTAAAAATCGAAAAAGATGAAATCATCACACCGAGTAAAACTCGCGAGATAGAAGCTGCCATTTCAGCAACCGGTTTATTTAATACAGTTTCAGTTACTCCCGTTAAGCATAATTCTCAAAGTGCTACCACAGACATGATTATTCGTGTTTCTGAAAGAGATTACGGTCTTTTGGAATTTGCACCGGGCTATCGAACGGATTTAGGTATTAAACTAACAGGAACAGCTTCCTATACTAATATTGGTGGGGCCAACCGAGCCATCACTCTGACAGGACAAGTTAACCAGCGTCTCAACTATCAAGTCTTTGATCCACGCCGAAGAAAAGAACGTAAGCGTCTGACTGAATACAATACCAGCGCCATCTTTACTCAGGGAGATCTTTGGGACACGAATGTGGATTACAGTTTAGGGCTCTCATTCCAAAGAAAGCGCTTCTATTCCTTTGACGGTGATATCATGAGAGTCAACAACACTTTCACCCGTGATTGGACTAAGCGCTTCTCCTCATCTTTTCGTCACCAATTAGAAAAAATTACTCAATCAGATGCCTCTGAAGAACGGGATAACGGAAGCTTTAACATTGGTGCTGTAACTCCGAGTTTAACCTATGACATGAGAAATAGTCAGACCCTTCCTGTGAAGGGAGCTTTCTTTAATGCTTCTTGTGAATTTGCTAATCCTTATTTCCTATCGCAAGAAACAAATGATCTCACGATTAATTTCTATAAATTTATCTCCCGCAATCGCTTCTACCTTCCCTTCAAAAATGGGACAGTCGCCATTTCAGTCGTGGCCGGGGTTCAAGAAAACTTGGCAAAAGAACTTGTGAACGGGGAAGATGGAAAGCCCAACGAAATTCAAAATGGGCCTTCTGGATCAACTGATACCGTAAAACAAACCAAAGGCTACATTCCCAACATTAAAGTGTTCCGTTTGTCGGGGATGGATATTGTTCGCGGGTTTACTGATGAAGAAATTAACAAACTCACCAATCGTCAGGACATTTCCCAAGTCCGGGTTCAAAATCGCGCCTTCCTCACTAACTTTAAACTTGAGCCGCGCTACTTTATAAATGATTCCCTCATGGCCGGAGTCTTTCTTGACGCGGGCCGCGTCTACGTAGATCAAGTGGATCTTGGCGAACTTCGAAGTTCGGCAGGCGTGACATTCAAAGTCATAACCCCGGTTGGAACTTTGGACTTTGACTACGGCTTAAAGCTCTTGAGAAAAAAAGATATTAATGGTAACTTGGAGACCCCCGGACGCTTCCATGTGTCAATCGGCTTCTTTTAATCCCCGAATTTTAGAAGAGCCTGAAGACTTACCGCTGGCCCTTAGCAAGCTGGCTTAGAAGTTTTCTTGACGTACGGCCGCATAATCCAATATAAGGGGTTAAATTTTTTTTCTATTAATGGAAGGTTGATTATGATCACTCAAAAATCGTATACGATCACGAAAGCTGAATCAGAGACCAAAAAATGGTTTGTGGTTGATGCTACGGATATGGTCGTTGGTCGTCTCGCATCTGAGATTGCTAAAGTTCTCAAAGGTAAGCACAAGACTACTTATACTACTCACATGGACGCTGGTGACTTTGTTATCATCATCAATGCTGAGAAAGTTCGCTTCACTGGTAACAAGTGGAACGATAAAAACTACAACTGGCATACTAACCACATTGGTGGGATCAAAGAGCGTAAAGCTAAGGTTCAGCTTGAGAAGCACCCTGAGCTTATTATGTTTGAAGCCGTTAAAGGTATGCTTGGTAAAAACACATTAGGTCGCAAACAGTTAACTAAGCTTAAGGTTGTTGTGGGTCCAACTCACGGTCACGAAGCTCAGAAACCTGAAGCACTTAAGTTCGACATTTAATTAAGGAAGAATAATATGAGCAAAGCTAAATCTTATGATCTTCACACCATCGGTCGTCGTAAAACTTCTGTAGCAAGAGTTTACGTTTCTCGTGGTACTGGAAAAATCGTTATCAACACTCGCGAAGTTGGAAATTATTTCCCTAAAGCAACTTCTCGTTACATCGTTTATCAGCCGTTGAATCTCCTCAAAGAGAACGACAAATACGATTTCAAAATCAACGTTAAAGGCGGCGGAGTTACTGGTCAGGCCGGTGCTATCCGTTTAGGAATTGCTCGCGCTCTTCTTAAACTCGCTCCTAATTCTCGTCCTGAGTTGAAAGCTGCTGGCTTCCTTACTCGTGACCCAAGAAAAGTTGAGCGTAAGAAATACGGTAAATCTGGTGCACGTAAATCGTACCAGTTCTCTAAACGTTAATATTTCGAATTTTCAGACACACATCAAAAGAGGCTCCGAATGGAGCCTCTTTTTTTTGCTCAAAAATGGCGATTTTACAAGGGGGCTTCAGTCTAGGTTGGGTAATGAAAAACATTGTTATATCAGCTGTGCGAGATCTCAACTCGCTATGATCAATATTTTGTAAAAGAAGATGAGTTCAAAATTCTAGGTATTGATAATTGCCGTTAATTCTTGGTTATAAAGTTAAATATCACACCCTTCTCAGTACCTTGGGCATTCTTTAGAATGAGTTTTGCCTTCCATCTCATACGGGGAAGATCGCAAACTGGAAGGGTGATATCGGCTTCATAATTTTTGGCTGAACTCTTATTAAAAGTCGTACGAATAAATCCCATGTCTTGATCAAGACCTTCAAAGTCCAGTTCAAAAGGCTGAAAGCTTTCTTGTGAAGTTGCAGCCTTTATTTTTAATTTCTTGTTCACCATCACTGGAGCTGAGTCAAACCCCAGAGTTATTACTCCTAGTGAAGTTTTGATCTCACAAGCTTTCTCTGTTAGAGAACAGGTCTTATTTTCGCCTAACAATTCTATATCTCTCTCTGGTTGTGGTGGAAGCTCTCTCTTGGCGTTGGCAGAAATGTAAGCTTTTTTGAAGTCTTCAGCGGTTGAATCATAGGCAAGTGAATCCACCCAATGTCCGCGAGCATTGATCACAAAAACTTGGGAGGTATGATCGAAGAAGACACGCTTATCTTTAGTTTGGGTCTTTGAGTAACGGGCACCGAACTTTTGCAAGATCTCTTGAAGCTTATCTTCAGTATCAGTTCCAGCGATAAAGTTTTTACTAAACTTCTCCATGTGTTTACTTAGCACATTCATGTTGTCGCGAGCTGGATCAACCGAAATGAAAATAACTTTGAGTCTATCTTGAAGCTCGAGCGGAAGGGATTTTTCCATGCGCGCAATATTTCTTAGAGTCAACGGGCACACATGAGGACAGTGAGTGAAGCCAAAAAAT
>CAMDDI010000176.1 GCA_945890905.1 Bacteriovorax stolpii | reverse complement strand
TGAAGCTGGCTTTACTGATCGCCAGGCCTCTAAATCTGATTCGAGTTCAACAGGCATCTAAAAGAGGGCCGATTGCTGGGTAAAAAGAATCAATCCGCCTTACTGGCGAAATATTTCAGCATGTACAAAAAGAACCCTCGCTCGAGGGTCTTCGCTCCTCTTGCGGAAGCTTTTCGTAAACTAGGTATGTACGAAGATGCATTTAAAATTCTTAAAGAAGGCATCCGTCATCACCCCAATTATACTTTAGGTTACATCGTTCTCGCTCACTGCTATTACGATCAAGAAAAATATGAACTCACTTATAATACTCTTCGCCCGATCATTGCCCAGAACGCCGATAATATTTCACTTCAAAAAGTTTTCGCTCAGGCCTGTATCCACTTAGGATATTTGGAAGAAGCTCTAGATACTTTCAAGTATCTGCTGTTTATGAATCCCCGTGATAAATCTTTCGCTGAGCAAGTGAAAAGATTAGAAGATGATTTGTTTGTTGGACATAAAAAGCTCAGTCTCGAGCAACTCATCAAAGCACCAGTAGATACTCAGTCGCTACCTCAACCTATTCCTGAAGATGATGATTGGGTTCAAGTTGATTTTAATAGAGGTCCTGGTACTCCATCTAAAACAGAAGAACCTAAACTTCCTCAATTCAATGATGATCAATGGGTGATGAAAAAACCAGGCTTAGGCGATCATCCCATTCTTAAGAATGAAAAAATTCTTGAACGTAGTTTAGAAGACGACTTCTATGCGGATGAATTTGAAGAAGAGCATGGTGAGATTGAAGAAGTTAACGCTCAATCAGTTCAGAGTGATTCGCCCATCATCTCTCACACATTAATTGATCTCTACTGCTCTCAGCTGTACTACGATAAGGCCATTGAACTCCTAGAAAAAATCCTTGAGCTCAATCCTAGCGATGAAGCTTCTATCAATAAGCTCTCCCATGTACGGGACCTCAAACGCAATCAGCGCCCTGGATTGAAAGTTGTTTCGGAGCAGGATGGCCATGATGAGTTGATTTCGATAATAGAGAGTAAAGTGAAGGCGAAATCTCCCGCTGAAGTTAAATTAACTCATGCATTTGATTCTTTCCTTGAATCACTAAAGAATAAATCCCAAGAACATCGGTAGACTCATGAAAAAATTTCTTATTATCAATGGTCCCAACTTAAACATGTTGGGTCAAAGAGAGCCGGAAGTTTATGGTACAAATACGCTGGAAGATATAGAGCGTTTTACCAATGAAAAATTAGCTGGCTCAGCCTCTACGGAATGGTTCCAATCAAATGTAGAAGGTGAAATTGTGGGACGTATACAGAAGGCCCATTCTGAGAATTATGACGCTCTTGTTATTAATCCCGGCGGCTACGCTCATACAAGTGTGGCCATTCATGACGCTCTGAAAATCCTGAAAATTCCAGTAATTGAAGTGCATTTAAGCCAGGTATACAAGAGGGAAGAGTTCCGTCATACGTTATTGACGGCAAAAGCGGCATCCGCCATAATGAGCGGGCTCGGAAAACATAGTTATTACCTCGCGATTTACTCGCAGCTCCACTGATTATTTAAGTTTGCCTCTGGCAAACATTTAAGGGGATTTTTGTTATGTATCAAACAACTGATTTTAGAAAAGGTCTTAAAATTGAGATCGAAGGTAAGCCTTGGATCATCGTAGACTTTCAACACGTAAATCCTGGTAAGGGGTCTGCGTTTGTTCGTACTAGAATCAGAAATCTTGAAACTAGCCAAACCATCGAGCGAACTTTCAAAGCTGGAGTAGAAACTGTTGGTAAGCCAGATATGGAAGAAAAAGAAATGGAATATAACTATTCGGATATCGATGGTTACAATTTCATGGATCAATCAACTTTTGAAATGATTCACTTATCTCACGATCAAGTTGGCGAAAATAAATTCTACCTTCAAGAAAATATCAAAGTATTTATTCTCTATTATAATGGGCGTCCCATTTCGATTGAGCTTCCCAACTTTATTAACTTGAAAGTTGTTGAAACTGATCCGGGAATGAAAGGTGACACTGCAACAGGTGGAACTAAAAAGGCGATTCTTGAAACAGGTCTTCAAGTGAACGTTCCACTTTTTATTAAAGAAGGCGAAACGCTTAAAATTGATACGCGTACAGGTGAATATCTTGAAAGAGCGAAGGTTTAATCATGGATCTTAAAACTCTTAATGACATTGTTAAAGTAGCTAAAGACCAAGGCGTTGCTGAACTTAAAGTTGAAGCCAAAGATTTTAAAGTTTCTGTAAGCTTCATGACTTCTGCTGCTCCAGTTGTTCATCATGCACCTACAGCTGCTCCTGTAGCTTCTGCTATTCCAAAAGCTGCTGCTGCAACAGATGCTGGACTGCATATTATTAAATCTCCATTCGTTGGAACTTTTTATTCTTCACCTGGTCCAGGAAAACCTATCTACGCCAAAATTGGCGATAAAGTTAAGGTTGGCCAGGCACTCTGTGTTCTTGAAGCCATGAAGATCATGAATGAAATCGATGCTGATAAGGCCGGAGAAATCGTGGAAATCTGTGTGGATAACGAATCTCTCGTTGAATACGGCCAACCATTATTTAAAATCAGACCTAACTAATGAAACCTGAAATTAAGAAATTTAAAAAAGTTCTTATCGCTAATCGCGGCGAGATTGCCATTCGTGTGATCCGTAGTTGCCGCGAGCTCGGTATTGAAACAGTGAGTGTCCACTCAACAGCAGATGAAGATTCTCTCCACGTGAAAATGGCCGATGAATCTGTATGTGTGGGCCCTGCCAAATCTTCACTTTCTTATTTAAATATTCCTCAAATTTTATCTGCCGCTGATATTACTGGTGCTGATGCCATTCATCCCGGATACGGATTTCTCTCTGAAAATGATGAATTTGCTGAGATGTGTGCTAAGTGGGGCATCACGTTTATTGGACCATCAGTTAAGTGTATTCAGAGTATGGGTGATAAAATTGAATCAAAAATCACAGCGAAAAAAGCAAAAGTGCCTACTCTAGAACCCATCTACATTAAAGATATTGCCGATAAAGAGATTCAAAAAGCAGTAGATAAAATGGGCTTTCCGGTTCTCATCAAAGCTTCGGCTGGTGGTGGTGGGCGGGGAATGAAGCGAATTGAAAATTTTGAAGAACTCTGGCCCGCGATTTCTCGTTTAACTGAAGAAGCAAAAGCAGCTTTTGGTGATGGGACTCTTTTCATTGAAAAGTATGTGACTAATCCAAGACATATTGAAGTTCAAATTCTTGCTGATCAACATGGAAATGTCATCCATTTGGGGGAGCGAGATTGCACTATTCAGCGCAGATTCCAGAAAATATTAGAAGAAGCTCCTTCTCCAGTTCTCACACCAAAAGTGAGAGAGGAAATTTGTACAGCCGCTGTTCGTCTCGCTAAATTTGTAAATTACGATTCAGCTGGAACTGTTGAGTTCCTATATGACTTAGACACTCAGAAATTTTACTTCATGGAAATGAATACTCGTATTCAAGTGGAGCACCCGGTGACTGAAGGTCGTACAGGTGTTGATCTGATTTCTGAGATGATTCGTCATGCTCAAGGCGAAGTGATGAGATTTAAACAGTCAGATATAACTTTCAGCAGTCACGTAATCGAATTCCGTATAAATGCTGAGAATCCCAAGACTGGAATGCCTTCTCCAGGCCATATAACTCACTATCACCGTCCCGGTGGATTGGGTGTTCGGACGGATGATTACATTTATACAGGATATACTGTACCGCCATACTATGACTCTATGATTTCTAAGATCATTGTTTCGGCCGATACTCGTGCTAATTGCATCACCCGGGCCAAGCGAGTTTTGAATGAAACTGTAGTCAGTGGTATTCAAACTAACCTCAGTTTACACAAAGAAATTTTGGACGATCCAGCCTTTGTTTCAAGCCAATTTTCGACTAGTTATTTAACAAAAAAATTGAATTAAAAGTATAATGATTCTAAGTGTTTAAATGTGCCACAGGAAGGGGCATGATAGAGTCAATTTTACGTCTTCGGCAGATGATGGCCGAACTTAAATTATCAGAAGCTGAAGTTTATTCTTATGCTTTAATTCATCAGGAAAAAACTCCTGAACGGCGCGAAGTCTTATCTTTGTATCTCGAAATTCTTCTTCAACAAAAAAAATCTCTTCCTCCAGAATGTGTTTTAGAACTTGTGGAGCTGGAGATGAATCAAAATCTCGATCAGGCCATCACTTGGTTCTCACATCTCACTGAAAGCGAAACAAAAAAATATCGCCGGCAGTTTCAACTCATCAATATACAGATCTCTGCTGCGAAAGGAAGAATTGATACGCTTCATACGCAGATTTCTAACTTTCAACTCTACCTGTACGAAAAAAGAGTTCCGGCAGTACCTGATCTCATCAACAATCTCATTAATAAATATTTCAAGAAAGATTTCCATCTCAATCTTCAAAGACTGTCACTCAGTCTAATGCTCCATGATCTCAAAGGATCTGAACTCATTTTAAAAGACTTGATTCTTTCAAGCATTGAAAGAGCGTCTCCGAAAGGAATTAAAGAGAAGCTAGGCTTGATTGTTAAAATTCTTGAGGCCAATTCAGATAAGGGCTTCCTTGATATTTACCGTCAACTCTGCGTTCTTATGTGTGAGGGTATCCAAGATAGAAAAGATTATAAAAAGCTAGCAGAACTAGTCATTTACTTTGATGATTTTAAATTTCAGGCCATTATATTAGATTTTATTCATCAGTCTCAACTAACGGATATGGCAGCTGAGTACAGTGTAGATATCAGATCTAATCCAGAATATGATTTCGTCTTTTTTGAAAAATACTTCAGTCATCTTAAAAGCTATTTTGTATCCCCACGTGAGAAGGTACGCACAGAAGAATTTGTCATGCCAGAGATTGATCTGGAGCTTGAAGATGATATTCCAAAAAATTCCTCTACTCCTCACATCGCGGATAGGTTGGATGAAGAAGCAGCTCTCATTAATTTATTTAAGTATCAAAACTACTCAGCGAATGACTTGCTTGAAATTGCCGTAAGCTTTTTACAATCTGAGCTTCCTCAAGTGGCCCTCAAGGCGAGCGAGCTAGCCATCGAAGTAAGTGGTGATGAAAGAACATTATTAAAATCCACATATCTGAAACTCACTTGCCTACTTTTGTTAGGCGATAATCGCACGGCCCTTGAAATGGCCATCACGGCACGAGGTCTTGCGAGAACTCAGGATGATATTTTGTCTTTTATGTATGGCGAAGCAGAAGCCTACATGCGCTTATCCCGATTTAAAGAATGTAAAAAGATTCTTTTGAAAATTATGACCATCGATGCTGACTATCGTTTAACCCGCGAAAGACTAGAGAAACTCGATGAGATTTAAGAGCGTATTTGGTGCTTTCTTTTTCATTATAGCGGCAAGCTTAATAGCTTTCATTATCTTTATTCAAACTAAGTCCTTTGGTCACTTGCTCACAAAGGTTCTTTCGGACTTAGGACAAAGAAAGACTCAAACTAAAATATCCATCAAGAATATTGAAATCCGAGTTTTTCCTCCTGGGATTGAACTTAATACTGTTTCTGTGAAGAAAAAAATCTCCGAGAATGAAACTTTTAGTGCTCAGTTTGGTAAATTGGGTTTTTATATCAGTCTGATCGAAATTGAAGAGCAAAAGTTAACGTTTGGTGAGATTCGCATCGCAAATTCTGTTATTGATTATGATTTCCCCAAGAAAGAAGAAGAGCTTAAAGAAATTGATCAAAAAATTATCGATAAAATTTTTAAAATCTCTGAAGAATCTCCGATTCGTATCGATACCGTACTAGTAGAGAATTCTTTAATTCACGCCAATCATGATCTTCTCGAGGCCAAGCGACTTAAGCTTTTTAAAAAAGATAAAGGCTTTATTGCCCGATTCCATTTATCAAATATCAAACCATCCCCGGAAAACGATTTTAGCTTGGATGAAATCTGGGGTGATGCGCAGATTACCCGCAAAGATATCAACATCTATCGGTTAAAGCTTCAACATGATGTTCAGACTTTGTTAATTAAAGGAAAAATTAAAAACTATCCACTCCTGAAGAATGCTGAAGCTGAGATTAATGGCGAAGCACATATTCATTTAAAGAATCTCAAAAACCTTTTTGAAATGCCCGAACTTGTAAAAGTAAAGTCGGGAAACGCTCTCTTTAAATTTAATCTCCATTTAAATCAAATGAAACTAGATGGAGAGA
Organism: Bacteriovorax stolpii; assembly: GCA_945890905.1. GTDB lineage: Bacteria > Bdellovibrionota > Bacteriovoracia > Bacteriovoracales > Bacteriovoracaceae > Peredibacter. The sequence goes on along the minus strand of CAMDDI010000176.1, from coordinate 887 downwards.
GCAGGATCGCTCTTCGGGATTTTAAATCGAATCTCTTCTACGCAGACACCCTTGATGCGAAAGTAAGCTTCATTGATAAAAACATCAGGCTTGATGAATTCCTGATGAATTATAAAGATGAGAAAATTAATCTCGTTGAACCAGTCGTGGTTGCCCATTTGGATAGTAAGGCATTCCTTGAGCATCCTATTAAGGCCCAAGTAGAAAATCTCACACTTCAGAATGCACTCCGAATCTTAGGTCCTAAGTTTAAAGTTCTTAAAGGTAAACTTAATGGTGAGATGTCTTTTGTTTATGACAAAGGAGACATGTATTTTAACCCCAAAGATGGATTCTACATTGAACACCTTGCCTTAGTGGTCGGAGAAAAGAAAAAGCCGTTTACGATTCTGGATATCAATAAAATGGTCTTAAAAGAGTCTGAAATCGCAGTGGTTAATGGAGAGTTTCGGCTTTCGACTTTAACCGATTTAGGTCGCTCACTTTTAGAGATCGATGGTTTCGTCAACAGCAAGGAGGCACGCTTCTCAGTTCTTGATGCCAAAATCAATCTCCAGGATTTCGGTAATATTTCCAATCTTGATATCAAAGGTGACGGAAAGCTCAGCATCAACGTTTCGGGACCAGTAAGTGATGTAGATATCAATCTTAAAGGTAAGATGAAAGGATTTGAGATCCTGGGCTACAAATTAGGTGAAACTGATAAAGACATAACTATTGCTCTTAAAGATTCAAGTGTGATCATCAATCGTTTTGAAGCACTCTATCGTTCTACGCCTCTGTCAGGTAGCGGAGTTGTTAATTACGACAATTCCGATATTGCTCTTGGAATCAATTCACCCTCCACGAATTATTCGGATCTCACCCAAATCCTTAATCCAGTATTT
>CAMDDI010000175.1 GCA_945890905.1 Bacteriovorax stolpii | reverse complement strand
TACTTATGCTGTTGGGATGAAAAAGAAGCAAGCTGAAGAGTTGGGTATAAAAAAAATCTCTGACCTCGCGAAGCATCTTGATCTTAAAATCGGCTGGGGCGATGAATTCAGGCAGAGACAAGATGGCTGGCCTGGACTGCAAAAAGCTTACGGACTCACTCACACAAATGTTCGCGGAATGGATCATGATGTGGCCTACCGGGCGCTGGTTCAAGGTGATATCGATGTCATTGATCTATACGAGACGGATGCTGAAATTCCTTATTACGACATTTATACGCTTGAAGATGACCGTTCCCATTTTCCTAAATACGAAGCTGTTATTCTTTACCGACTTGATCAGCTCGAAGCTGTATTGCCTTTTCTAAAAACTTTTGTGGGAAAAGTATCAAATGAGAAAATGACGAGAATGAATAAAGCGGCGAAAATAGATAAAAAGAACCCTGCAGCCATCGCTTCTGATTTTTTAAAAAGCGAGTTCGGCAAAGAAGTTTCTTTTGAAACTTCAACCCGCAGTGAACGAATCTTAAAAGCAAGTCTCGAGCATTTAAAATTGGTGGGTGTGTCCTTATTCTTTGCCATTCTTGTTGCGATCCCACTTGGAATCATCGCTGAAAAATACTCTTACCTCGGTAAAGCCATTCTCATCATCGTCAGTGCCATCCAAACTATTCCCGCTCTGGCCTTACTCGTGATGATGATTAAGCCCTTAAGCCTCATGGGCTTTAGCGGTATAGGAGACACCCCAGCTTATATTGCTCTTTTTCTTTATAGTCTTTTACCGATAGTTCGAAATACACATTCAGGTCTGAAGCAAATACCCATGGGGCTTCAAGAAATTGCGACAGTTTTAGGACTCTCTTTTTGGAATCGTCTTTTTAAAATTGAGCTCCCACTCGCCATGCCGTCAATTATTGCAGGTATTAAAACAGCTCTTGTGCTCAATATTGGTTTTGCAACACTAGGAGCTTTAGTCGGGGCTGGCGGATACGGAGCGCCGATTCTAACGGGAATCAGGCTCGATGATTACGGTATGATTTTAGAAGGCGCTCTTCCTGCAACAATCCTGGCACTTTTTGCTCAGCAATTTTTCGATCTTCTTGAGAAGTATTTAGTTTCTCCGGGACTACGGTTATAAATCTTTAGATTATAGCGGATGGTCTTACTAAAATGCATCCTTCAAACTCCACTCTTTTTTCCCTATCTAACCAGGAAGGTTCTTACACGACAATTAATTCTAATCGTTCACTCGAGTCATAATATAGAGATATTGATTTTTAAATTCTTTATTATTTGACCCATAAAGAATTCTAAGATCCTTATCCGTATAAATTTCTCGTAGTGTACCTCCGCCAAAAAACAATTTAACAATTAGTTTTGGTACTACAGTAATTTGGGTTGGCAATTGGTTACGCTCGGCCTCGTCGACATATTGATAAATAGCTTTTTCAGTTGGTCTGGTTTTCATGCCAATAAATTTTACGAATTTTACATCAAGTCCATTTGGATCTTTTTTGGAAAGAACATATTTCCCTTTTAAATAGTTAATGTTTTTTTCCGTCCTACCCTTTGGTTCCATATTTGGTGAAACATTATAGTAAAAGCCTTCAGGAGAAACGACTTGATAAATTTCTTTAGGATTAAGAGTTGGATCAACACTTCTATCATTTTTTCTGTATTCGTAAGGTCCCCAAACCTGTTTCCAGACACCAAAAATAAGTGGCAGGCGATTAATTACTGTTGGCTGGGGCTCTAAAGTTAAAAGCTTATTAACAAGTGGCTCCAATTCATTCTGGATTTTAAAATCAGGATCTCCTAGCCCTTGATACTTTGCAGCTGTAGTGACAATGAGTTCTTTTAGAACCTTAATGTCTTCATAATTGTTGGCAAAGCAATGTCCTGATACAAGTATAGCTAAAGTCATAATCATTGATTTCATTGAATTCCTCTCTTCTTTCTCTTTCTATATCAGTTTTTTTACTGAATAGGATAGTGTGACATCCTATAGACAATAGAAATTACACGGTTAGAATCACTTAACGTAAAGGGAACTAATGGTTTTGATAAGATTAACTTTTGTGATTTATTTTCTGTTTATTTCAATTGGAGCCTCTATGGCAATCGAAGAGCCAAAGTATACGATCGTCTCTAAAAACGAAGTCTATGAGGTACGTAAATACGAGTCTGTCATCGTTGCCGAGACTACCGTGAATGAAAATTTTGAAGATGCTGGTAGCATCGCTTTTAAAATTCTTGCAGGGTACATCTTTGGCGGAAATAAATCTCAAACAAAAATCGCTATGACGGCTCCTGTTAATCAAATTTCTCAAACGAATTCTGATAAAATCGCCATGACAGCTCCTGTTACTCAAGTCAAAGGGGAGTCCGGTTTTATAGTTCAATTTACAATGCCAAAAGGCTCTACCCTCAAAACTCTGCCTATTCCGAACGATTCTCGAGTCAAACTAATTGAAATCTCTCCTCGAAAAGTGGCCGTTTACACTTATTCGGGATCATGGAGTGAGTCTCGCTTCAAAGAGAAATTATCGACATTTCAAGACGCTTTAAAGAAAAATGGCGAGTCGACTCAAGGTGGGCCGATCTTGGCCAGATATAATTCACCCTTCCAGATCTGGTTTCTAAGAAGAAATGAAATCTGGATAAATCTTAGTGAGTAATCAGGCTTAAGGAAAATTTTCTAAAAGTTGGTTCCAACCACTTTTCAGTCAGCAGTGCTGGAACCATCATTTAGCTTTGGAGCAGTAAAAAAATAGACACAAAAGAATTTCGAAGACCCAATTTATTTTAATGAACAAACGGCACTATAAGCATGACCTGTGCCTGTCCGATTAGGGTCTCCACCCTTGAAGATAAGATCTCCGAGGTCTGAAAAAGTGGCCATCGAGCGGTTTTTAGTGTTCTTGATTGAATCTGTGACATCAACACCTAATACATTTTTGTTGCCGTAAAAAAATGAATTCAAAGTGACTTCTACTTTAAACTTGAACCTTTTATCAGAAGATTCCATAAGCCATCGACTCTCATCAACATTCCTGAGATCAGCTTCTTTGAGCTCTAGCTCTTCAGAAACCTTCTCATCTTTCCAGATTTTGAATTTGCAATCGAGGGAGATCGGATCAGATGCGCTCGCAGCAACTGTTGCAAAACAAAATATGAGTGTGCTTAAAAGCATCATAGCTTTCATAGAGTCTCCAATCTAGAATTTCAGTAGAATTGTGGCCTTGTTTCATTCTAACAAATCGATGGACGAAATTTTTTCTAGCTATGTACAAAAGTAGGCAATGAACCCTATCGTTTTTTCATAATAGTAGAGACTCTCACTGCAACTATTGGTAGATAGTCCCCATGAAAAAAATCCTGTATTTTAGCTTTTTTTGTTCCTTATCCCTGCCGCTTGCAGCCTTTGGCCAAACTCATGCCCATGCTTCCTTCTTTCCTCCCAATTCTCTGCGCTTTCCTGTGGATGGAAAATCTATTAACCAAGGGCTCTCTCAAGAAGCAACCGTATCGGCCATCGAAGCAGTTAAGCTTGCGTACGATGATTATATTCGGCAAGACGGTCGGGAATTCACTTTTGACCTTCTATGGAAAAGTGAGGAAGTAAACGCTATCCATTTTGCATCTCGCTCTAGAGTGCTCATTTCGATTTTCGGTGGAATTGCCCGCCATCCTTTGATGAGTGCAGATGGTTTTAAATTTGTTCTATGCCATGAGCTTGGGCACTCCTTTGGTGGCTTTCCTCAGAAATCAAAAGAGGACTTCGCAAGCTCTGAAGGGCAGAGTGATTACTACGCGTCTTTAAAATGCATGAGGAAAGTTTTAGCTCAAGAAGATAATGCCAAGTTTTTAAGAGCTGTGCAGATTCCTGCTGTTTTGAAGAAGGCCTGTGAACAAAGTCATACCAGCCGAGAAGATCAGTTGATTTGTATGAGAAGCACCTTGGCCGGGCTCAATCTAGGAAAGATTCTTGCAACACTTAAGGCCGGAATTCCCACTCCAGATCTTTCCACACCGGATCTCTCGGTGGTTCAGACCACAAACCTAAGTTACCCAACTGTCCAATGTCGTTTGGACACTTTTTTTCAAGGTGCCCTTTGCACCAAGCCAGTTCATGAATCACTTTATTACGCTGATGAGATGAAGGGGACCTGCAATGTCTCAGAAGGTTTTACCAAAGGAGTGAGACCGGCCTGTTGGTTTAAGCCTGCCTATTCCGGCATGTGAGAAGTCTTAATGCCTTTCACACTTTGAACACAAATGTGGGCAATTCCTGATGGTTCTTCAGGCAACAGTAAACACGCATTAAAATCCCCGTAGATCTCCGTGGCCATGCTGAGGTGTTTGAGATCAGAGAAGACAGTTTCTGTCTGTTCTGTAATTTCGTACAAGCGGTTTGAGCCTTTCTTCCAGACTCTCACATCGCGATTATTGTAGAGGCGTGCTCGTCCCGAAAATTCGTAGCAAGGACCTTTGGCCCGTTCTTTACAGTCTTTCACATTTTTATTTTTTGTCATCGCATGGAGATCGAAGGCCAGAATCATTAAAAATAAGAATTTCAACATCAGGTCCTACTTTGAGAGTGTTTCTTAAAGTATATATTAAGAAAGTCGAAACTGAGAATGACTTCGTATTTTCTCCTCAAATTCCAACTCATCCGATTTGCTCAACATTCTGGCGACCTTTGCGTCACTTTTCTCCCACCGTTTAAGCCACTCTTCACCTAGCAAAGTCACACCCTGTTGATGGGCCAGTGAGGCGCAAGTGTAAGCCACTGTTGTGGTACTTTTCGGGCCAGTTGCTGGTCCGTAGCCAACGCTGAAGCCCACTGCAAGGAGTGTGGCCCGAACCGCAGTGGAAGCCGAATAGTTGAGTAACTGAACTTCATTTCCGCTGCAGTATTCAAAAATACTTTTAAAGATCTCCTCACTCCAGAGCTCAAGGTTGGTATGGATAGAGAAGGGATCGTAGAAGATGACGTGGGGCTTAAGCACGCTCTTAAAGGCGTGAGAGAAATCCCCTTGGATCAGTTCCCACTCAATGTTGCCTTTCGGAGAAACCCACCTATTATTTTTTAAGAGCTCGTGAGGAGCAGCGTGATGAAGGTGCGGGAAGAAGTGTGCGTTTCGGAGAGCAAGCTTTAATGGATCAGTATCGTTTTCAAAACTGATGATGCGAATTTTTCCCGTGAAATCTTTTTCTAAAAACTCATGAATGATGGCCATGGAATTATGAGCAGCACCCAGACCCACATCCCAAATCACTACTTCATCAAGCGACGAGAGTCTCTCATCAATCCGAGCAGGTAACATGTAGAGATTGCGCGCTTCTTCTTGTGGAGGATTAATTGAATGCATGACTTCGCCGGAACTTATCTGACGAATACTAGAAAATCCGCGACCAGAGTCGTGGACTTCGTAATCACCGAGCTGCAGCCGCTTATCTTTTTTATAAGGCTTCTCGGGCTTCATAGGCGAAGGAGGATTCTCCTCATCGGTCATGATGAGCTCTTTTCTTTTGCGATTGTAGAAATCAAGAAAAGTTCCTGCGAGAATATTCTCTCTGATCTCACTCATAAACTTATGAAAGAAAGTGATGTTGTGCAAAGAGAGCAGGTGCCATCCAAGAGACTCTTCAGTTTTAATCAGATGATGAAGATAGGCGCGGGAGTAGTTGGTGCAGGCCAGGCAGTCGCAAGCTGGATCGAGTTTTTCCTCAGAGAACTTGTACACTGAGCGCCTCATCTGAAATTTCCCGAGGCTTGTGAAAACAACTCCTCGCTGGCCATATTGATTGGGCAGTATGCAGTCAAACATGTCGACACCGCGGTGAACGGCTTCCAGGATGTCGATGGGAGTTCCCACACCCATAAGATAGCGCGGAAGATTTTCTGGAAGCATTTCAGTTGCGATGGCGGTGAAGTCTTCGCGCTCAGATTTTGTTTCACCGACAGCAAGGCCCCCGATAGCGAGTCCATCAAAGCCTTCACCATTGACACGAAGATTGATGAGGTAGTCGGCACTTTTTTTGCGCAGATCCGCGTGACAAGCACCCTGAACAATTCCAAACATGGATTGAAGAGAATCACCTCGGGCCTCAAGACTTCGCTTGGCCCAACGATGGGTGAGCTCCATAGCGGCCTTAGCATCTTTATGATTAGCATTGGACTCAATACATTGATCAAGCACCATCATGATGTCGCTGTTAATGGCCTTTTGCATGTCTATGGAGAGCTCTGGAGTAAGCAGGATCGGGCGATTGTCCACGTAGCTCAAAAACCTCGCACCTTTTTCATTCATCTCGCGCGAGTGCGAGAGAGAAAAAATCTGGAACCCGCCAGAGTCTGTGAGAACGGGACGATCCCAGTTCATAAACTTATGAATCCCGCCGAACTTTCTCATCACCTCTGGGCCCGGGCGAAGAAGGAGGTGGTAGGTGTTAGCAAGAAGAACGTTTGAGCCCGCGGTCTTGAGAGACTCGACGGTTTGGTTTTTTACAGTGGCCTGAGTGCCCACCGGCATGAAGATTGGTGTCTGCACGATCCCGTGAAGAGTGGTGAAGGTAGCCGCGCGGGCGCGTGATCCCGAAGCAGTGGCCTCAAGTTTAAAATTTAATCGACTCATATTCGCCAAGATTACCTAGATTATTCGGGTTCGTAATTCACTTTTAGAAGATAGAGTCCCCGTGGGTCGGCTTTTTTCCAGGGGCGCATCTGTTTTTGTTCTCCATAAAGAAGCTGGGAGAAGTCATCTACGGAGAGGGAGCCCGATCCTACCATCCAGATGGCCCCGACAAGATGGCGCACCATGTGTTTTAAGAATCCAGTGCCCACAATACGGAACTGCCAGCAGCTTTGTAGGTCCGAGCTGAATAGGGAGTTCTGGAAGAGCTCTTGAGGATTGATCATGGTGAGGTCACATTCAATAATTTCACGAAGGGTTGAGTTGGAGACACCACCGATGGACCAGAAGTTTTTAAAGTCGTGAGTACCTTTGAGCATGGCCACGCATGTTTGGATGTGGTCGATGTTCAGAGGAAACGGGCCTTGGGCAATATAGCGATGGTCTGGCCTGTCAGTGAAGAGGTAGCGATATTCTTTTGAGATTTGATCCATGGAAGGGATGAACTCTGGGGCGCAGGTGGAGATGTCGAGACATTTGATGTGGGA
>CAMDDI010000174.1 GCA_945890905.1 Bacteriovorax stolpii | reverse complement strand
TAAACAGAATGAATCTGCTCTCTTCAATTTTTGAAGAGTTTTTGAGAAGGGAATCTCATGAGTACCAAAAGTGTTATCGTCGCTTTGGATATTGGAACGACAAAAGTTTGCACGCTCATCGCGCAGAAAACTTCTAAAAGCCTAGAAATCCTCGGAGTGGGATCTCACCCAAGTCACGGCCTAAAAAAAGGCTCCGTAGTTAACATTGAAAAAACAGTTGAAAGTATTCGTAATTCAATCGAAGAAGCCAAACTCATGGCGGGAATCGATAATCTCGATTCTGCCACTGTCGGAATTGCGGGAAATCATATCTATTGCTTCAACTCATCAGGTGTTGTTCCAGTTAAGAGCAAAGAAATCACTCAGGCTGATGTTGATAGAGTCATCGAAGCTGCTAAAGCAGTTTTGATTCCCTCAGATCGCGAAGTGATTCATGTTATTCCTCAAGAATTTAAAGTTGATAACACTGTAGGAATTAAAAATCCTGTAGGCATGATGGGTTCACGTTTAGAAGTGAACGTTCATATTGTTACTGGGAAAACTCCCCTTATTCAAAACTTAGTGAAGTGTGTTGAGCAAGCAGGTCTTTCGGCTAACTCAATTATTCTTCAACCAATTGCTTCTTCAAGATCTGTTTTAACTCTCGAAGAAAAAGAATTGGGAGTTGTGCTTATTGATATCGGCGGGGGGACTACAGATATAGCAGTTTGGAAAGACGGGAGTCTACTTCACTCGCAAATCATTCCCCTCGGCGGTCATCACTTTACCAATGACTTAGCTGTGGCCTTGAAAATTCCCCACAACGAAGCTGAGAGGATCAAATTGGCCCACGGGACAGTTTTGCAGAATCATTCTGGCGAAACTTATCTCACAGTTCAGGGTCTTTCTGGCACCAGACCAAGAGAAGTTTCACTTAGTTTTGTGGCGGAAGTGCTTGGAGCTAGGGCAAATGAGCTCTTCGATGTGGTTCGCGAGGTTATTATGGAGCGCAATTTGCAAGATGAGATCACAGGTGGTTTTGTGATCACCGGTGGAGGAGCACTTATACGGAATTTAAGTGAACTTGCAGAATTTAGTTTAGAAAAACCGGTTAAGCTCGGAATTCCACAATCTTTCGGTGGCATGACATCGGCCATGCAACATCCCAAATTTTCAACCGTACTTGGACTTCTTCAAGAATCTCAGTTTGAAGCTCACGCTGTTGCTCACGAAGAAAAAAGACAAGACGAATCAGATATGTTTGATAAACTAGGTAAGTCTATTAAGAACGTTTTCAGAGAGATTTTTTAATTCGGAGGCCCTATGTTCGATATTGCTGATAATTCTAACCTTCCTCTTGGCGCCAAAATCAAAGTTATTGGTGTTGGTGGTGGTGGATGTAATGCTGTAAACACCATGATTCGCTCAGGTCTCACAGGAGTTGAATATATTGTTGCTAACACTGACTCACAAGCTCTGGCCGCTAACCTTGCTGGAACAAAAATCCAGTTAGGTGGAAATGTGACTAAGGGTCTTGGTGCAGGAGCAAATCCTGAAGTTGGTCGCAAAGCTGCCATTGAAGATTATGAAAAACTATCTGAAGTCCTCGAGGGAGCAGATATGGTTTTTGTAACAGCAGGTATGGGAGGCGGTACTGGAACTGGTGCAGCTCCTGTTATTGCAAAACTTGCTCGTGAAATGGGAGCACTCACCGTAGGTGTAGTAACTAAGCCATTCATGTTCGAAGGAAAAAGACGCTCTCGCCAAGCTGAAGAAGGTATTCGTTCACTTGAAGAGTCAGTAGATTCTCTTATTTGTATTCCCAATCAGCGCTTGCTTCAACTTGCAGGTGAGAATTTATCTCTCGTAGATACTTTCCGCGCAGCTGATGAAGTTTTATTAAACGCTGTTCAAGGTATTTCTGATTTGATCAATAACACTGGTCTCATCAACGCAGATTTCGCCGATGTCTCTACAGTGATGACTAATAAAGGTCTCTCACTTATGGGTACAGGAACTGCAACTGGTGTTGAGAGAGCTCTTAAAGCTGCTCGTCAGGCCATCAGCTCTCCACTTTTGGAAGATGTTACTATTGATGGAGCTACTGGAATCATCATTAACATCACCGGTAACAATTCACTTACTACTCATGAAACCAATCAAGCAGTAACTCTTATTATGGAAGCGGCTGATGAAGATGCTGAAATCATTTTTGGTACTGTGATTGATGAGGCTATGGGTGACGCGGTTAAAGTTACTGTGATTGCTACTGGTCTTCAAAATACTCGCAAAGAAATGAATGCTCCGGTTAATCAAAATGGTTACCGTGCAGCTCATGCTGCTCCAGCGATGATGGCGATGCCTGAAGTTGCAATGCCAGTGATGGAAGAGCGCAGAGTAGAAATGCCACGCATGGAAACACGCACTGAAGTTCGCAGAGAACTTCCAGTTGAAGCTCCAGTCATGGCCCAACCTGCTGCTCCAACTCCTATGCAGGCAGCACCTCAACAGCGCACTGATACTGTTGTGAAATCTGAAGCCACTTTTGAATTTGAAGAAACTCGCACTGAGAAGCCAAAAATCAACTGGGCCGAAAAACTTCAAAGTGCTGCTTCAAAGTATGAGTCACAAAAAAACTTTGATGCTCCAGTAACTGCACCTTCTCGCACTTACGAAGCCTCTAAAGAGCGTCAAGAGTACTCTCATAACGATAATAATGATCAGCAGAAATTTGAAAACAACAATAACAGCAATACGAATGGGAATACCAATCGTGATAGCCGAATCAAATCCATTGCTGAAAAGCTTGGATTCTTTAACTTCGATGAAGATGAGTTTGATACTCCTTCATTTATGAAGAAGAATGAGCGCAACCACGACTCACAAATCTAATTCTAAAAGCCACCTTCGGGTGGCTTTTTTTTGGTCTAAATTTTCTCGAGTTTTTCTTTCAGTGTTACTAGATTCTCTTTGATCCCAAAGAGCACCAGATAGGTTTCAATGTGATCTTGCTCAAGGTTGATCTTGTAGTGAGTTTCAACATACGTTGGAAGGTTATCGCGCTCGAGGAGAACTTTCTTAATATCAAACAGACGAACACCGTGTTCAGGGTCAATTGTTGAAGTTTTAATTGTTACGACTTCCTCCCAATCATTTCTCATGACTAAGGGAAGATGTTCTTTGCAGAAATATAGTGACTTGAAGGGACGAATACATGTTTTACAATAGAGTTTGTCGCAGATAGCGCAATTAGTTTCTCCTGGCTCGTCAGGATGAACCGGGCAGAAGAGATCAGTTTTTTTTATTCTAAATTTTTCAACCGTTTTTATCCGTTCTAAAACATCCGGATGTAGTTTACTTTTATCTACTTCCGCAGGCAGGGAAAGGGAAAGATTGTTTTGATTTTGGTGCTTTAATAATCGATAAATAAGAAAGCCGAACATCCCCAGCATGAGGACCAAAAAGAGTGCTACCACCGAAATTAGGATGAGGACCGAATTGTTATCCATCTATAGAGAGATTATCGGAAAATCTGTGGATAATTAAACAAATTAAGAAAGGTGAACGTCAGTTACTGGCTTATAACCTATAAGATGATTGAAAAACTGGCGGGTAGAGATCTTTACCTGATCTTTAAAGTAGGAGTCCTCACGACTGATTAAGTCTGACTTGATCTGCTTAAGAAGGCGCGCTTTGAGGGATTCCAGGGCCTCATCGGCCATAAGGGGAAGACCTAAAAGCGAGATATCCAATGTCTCATTCTTGCGGCCAAATGTGATAAAGACCGCACCTTGAGTGGCCATTTTTCTTCGCTGAGAAATCTGAGTCTTCTCAATTTCAAGATGCTTACCATGAATCAAGTGCGGTTCAACTGATTCATGCTCTAAAACTTTAATTGTTCCATCACCCAAGACCACTTCTTGATAGTTATAAATGAGATGAGTTGAAACTTGCGGGAACTCTTTCTTTAAAAAATCAACGTGCTTCTTAAGAAAATAGGATTCTCCATGAATCGGAAAATAGAAATTTGGCGTAAAGTTTTTTATAAGTAAACGTAGATCATCTTTACCGGGATGTCCCGAGGCGTGAATCAAGTGATCACTGGCGGTTATAATTTGCGCACCAAACTCAGTAAGTTTATTATAAATACGGTAAATTTTCTTTTCATTTCCTGGAATAACCTTAGAACTAAACACTATCAAATCTTCTGGTCTTGGCTTAAATGTTCCATCTTCTCCGTAACTAAATCTTCTTAGAGCACTTAAGAAATCTCCCTGGCACCCAGATAGAAAAATCAGCATTTTTCCAGTCTGGCCTTTTACCTGGTCGGGTAAAAAGAATTCATCGGCACCCATGTCACTGTGGCCAGTTTCCTGAGCACTTTCCATATAAGTACGAAGAGATCTTCCCATGAGGACGATCTTTCTTCCTGCGGCCTTACCCATTTTTGCGATAGCATTGAGTCGGTGAACATTTGAAGCAAACAAAGTGATGTAGATGCGCTCATGAGGATTATTCATTAGAGACTCTAGATCATCGATGAGTTCATTTTCAGAGGTGGTTTTGCCGTCGTTTAAGATGTTGGTGCTATCGATAAAGTAAGCAGACTGCTCACAAGCACTCAATAAGTTTCTGATGCGAGGAAAATCTATAGGTTTTTCATGAGCAGATGCAAGGTCTACTTTAAAATCTGAAATATATAAAGCTCCCCACGCCAAATCTTTAGTGCGAATAATCATCCCGCAAGTTTCTGGGATCGAGTGATTCACATGCACTGGAGAGATATCCACATTCTTAAAGTTTATGGTTTCTTCAGGTGTATAGAGCTTGTAGTTAAGTTTAACGTCGTACTCTTCAAGTTTTCTTTGAATTAAATGGAGCGTGAATTTTGTGACGTAAACTTTGATATCTGGGAACGCCTTAATCAAGTGACCTAAGGCGCCAATATGATCTTCATGTCCGTGGGTAATGATAATTGAGTGACATCTATCTTTATCTACTTGGGCAAAATCTGGAATAAGGTAGCTGATATCGAAGGAATCCTCATAGGGAAAGAGCATTCCGCAATCGATTATAATCTGCTCATCTTGAGTCTTGATGAGGGTCATGTTGGAGCCGATCTCTTCAACACCACCAATGGGAAGGACGGAAAAATATTTATTTTTCAAAGCGAACTCGCCTCTTGGATCACGGGTCGTGGAGCTGATTCAAGCAATTCTTTTATGCGCGCAGAGAGAATGAGAGAGGCCACGTCAGTTTCTTCACCTACAGTGAAGTCAGCGTACTGACGTTGAGGATCTAAGTATTTTTGGTACATGGGTCGAACAGTGTCGTAATACTGAGCGATGACAGACTCAAGAGATCTACCGCGCTCTTTGACGTCACGGTGAAGCCTGCGGGTAAATCGAATATCAGAATCCACATGCAAAAAGCATTTGATATCTAGAAGATCACGAATCTCTTGATCGTAGAGTGAAAAAATTCCTTCAAACAATACGACTTCACAGGGACCCACGGTCTCATATTCTTCGCTACGGTTAGAATTAGTAAAACTATAAACAGGACATTTAATTGAGCGGCCGCTTTTGAGTTCAGACAAATGATGACGAAGAAGATCCCAATCGAAAGCGTTGGGATGATCATAGTTGGGCTTACCACTTGAAGTGTAATTACTCTTCGGTTGCTCAGGCAGGTAGTAGGAATCCATATGCAGCAGGCTGGAGCCAGCACTGTTGATACCCTTCATGACCTTTTTGGCAAAAGTGGTTTTACCAGAGCCTGAGCCCCCAGCAATCCCCACAAGAAAAATGTTTTGTTTCATTGAGAGTGATTTCTAGCAAAAAATGGGTCTAAAGCCCAAGAAAACATGCCTTATTGTAAAAATTTTATCCTCTCATGCCATGCTTTATGCGCTATACCTCCAGCATCTTAAAGGATTTTTATGGACAAGTTTTGGATCGTGACACTGTTTCACCTGCAGCCTTCCCAGGAAGAGCTCTCCTCTATTGAAAATCGCGCTATGGACCAATTAGGTGCACTAGGTATCGAAGAGTTCACCATGGATGAACCGGAAGTGGATGCTCTTTTGGGTGAGAGGTCTTATTCCGGTGGGGATTTACCTGAAACAGTTTTAGATGAAGTAGAAGCCAGTGTGATGAATAGGCCTTCCAATTACCGCTTCTTTTTTGGCGACAAAGATTTGGCCCGTGAATTCTTGAAGATGACTCAAGTGGAATATCTGTGTGAAGCTCAAATTGAAGAAGCTGTTTCAGAAGATTGGAACGCAGAATGGAAAAAGCATTACTCCCCCATTAGAGTCAACGATAAGTTAGAAATTATACCTGCCTGGATGAAAGATTACTCTTCAACCTCTGCACATAAAATTTTCATCAATCCAGGTATGGGTTTCGGAACTGGAAGTCATGAGACCACTTACCTCTGTTTAAAACTCTACACTGAAAAGGTACTAGGAAATGCCACAGATACTGTTTTAGATTTTGGTTCTGGTTCAGGAATATTAGGCTTGGCCACTTTGCTATTTGCACCAGAAGCTAAAGTGGATTTTTATGATATTGATCCAGAAGCTAATAAAAATTGCTTTCAAAATGCCGAGATTAATCAATTAGATAAATGCCAGTTCCGTCTTCTTTTACCAGAGGTAAGAGAGAGACTTCATCCTCAATACAATTTAGTTTTTGCCAACATCTTAGAAAATATCCTGATACTCGAAAAAGAAAACTTAGTTTCTTTTCTTGCTCCTAACGCATCTTTAATTCTCTCTGGACTTCTCAAGCCTCAACTTGATGGAATTATTTCTGCCTACTCTAAACTCGGGTTAAAGCTAGTTGAAAGAGTTGAAAAGGGTGACTGGGGTGCCCTGCTCTTTTCTAGAGGAAATGCATGAGGGCAAGTTTTCAATCTGATCTGACTATTCAGACGGAATATTCTATTACTGGTGATAGTCATCATCACTTGGCCCATGTCATCCGTCTCGAATCTGGAGATGATTTGCTTTTGTTAAATGGAAAAGGTCTGGGAGTTGTGACTACAGTCTTGGCCATTACCAAAAAAGAAGTACGACTTCAGTTCAAATCTTCACAAGTTTTAGTCCGTGAGGTTCATTATGACCTGGCCTTGGGCATGCCGAAAAAAGACGCACTCGATTTATGTCTTAAGCAGGCCACAGAATTAGGATTTAAAAAAATCT
>CAMDDI010000173.1 GCA_945890905.1 Bacteriovorax stolpii | reverse complement strand
ATCAGCTTCAATAGCTTCAATCATAGCATCATGGTCGCAGTAAACTTCTAGTTCAACATTTGCTTCTCTTTCCATAGTACTTTCTCCTTGAAGATCATCATTTATGAGATCTTCTTAACACCATCTCAGCTCACTGGGTGAATTTTGAGCCAACCCCTATCCTTTTTTCAGGATTGATTAAGATTGGACTTCTAAATCACCCCCGATGGCCGATGTAGGAGCATTTAATTCAAGGTTTAGGGCCAGCTTAAGAACCTCTGAGGCTGTCTCATCCAAAACCGAGAACTTGAGCATGCTTAAAAAAATGAAGTCACCTTACTGAAATCTTTGTCCTCGTGCGAGGCCTAAATATAAACCTACATTCAATCCAGCGATAATCAGAAGCATAATCAAGGGACCTCTTTTGGCCTGAAAATTTTTTATCGTGGTTTTCCCAGTGAAAACTCACCGGGTTCTAATCTTCAGAGAGAATATACTTTCATACCCGACCCGTTTGGTTCTCTATCATTCTTAAATAATCTCACTTTTGCTCTTTTCAGCAAGATAAACCCCATAATATTGAGGGATAATCGAGCACATGAAAAATCTCATTTTTGCGTTCTTTGTCACTGTGACAATGTCTAAAATCCAAGCGTCATCCCACTTCACTGAAGTTTATGAAAATCAAGGAAGCTGGCAAGTGGATCACTTCCGCGCTGAAGAAAATAAACTACAAGATCTGGTGAGTTCCCGGACATTTATTCATGAGAGCCAGGCCCGCCATCATTCGTCCGAAATTCTTAAACGAAATCATGGTGAACGCTCGCCTGAACCCGTCTCAACTGAAGATGTGACCGCTGCCCCTCTTTGGGTTGTAACTCAAGCTTGGGATAAAACCTGGGAAGATAAGTATGCCACTTGGGTTGAACAAAATTTAACAGCAGATTTTTTTGTTAAAAATAATATTGCTACTGATTGCGCTGATGTGATGTATTCCTTGCGCTGGATTTTTTCACGCATCCATGGCCTTCCAGCATTCGCCACCTTGGGAGGAACAGGAACAATTGTTACTCAAGATGTTTACCGTACGTCTTGGAAGGATCTTCCTACACATAAGGACTGGAATAAGGATCAGCGTTTTCTGGCAGCACTCAATTGGCTTCTGAATGCAGTCTATACGGGAACTCTCAAAAAAGATGCTTATCCTGTGAGCCTAAATTCTGAAACGATGAAAGCTGGACTCATTTATCTTTTAGGATCTCATGCTGAAATTATCAGCCACATCTCTCACAATTCTGGAGATGTTCCTATTAGTATTTTAAGTTCCAGCGTACCCCGCGCCGTGAGAACTCTCTCGGGTCGGGTTTTTATGGATAAAAATTCTACCCCCCAAGAGAAAGGGGGATTTGTCCGTTTCTTGTGGCCTATCAAAGTAAGTTCAGGTTGGAAAATAACTTCCCGTGAGAAGATGCCACTGTATTCACTTGAGCAATACCGGAAGGATTTATGTACTAATCAAAAGCACTTTGCATTTTGTATCTTTGAAAAAATTGGCTTTGAATACGACCCAGCTACCATTATGAGAAAACTCACTGCCAATATTGAAGAAAATCTAGCCTTTAGAAATTCTGTTGTCACTGAAGGTTTCAAAACTTGTCAAAGTTCTGATTGCACACCTGGAACAGATGCCTGGGAAAACTGGAGTACACCTTCAAGAGATGGAAGACTCAATCAACTTTTTGAAAATACTCAAAATTTAAGTCAAATTTTAAATCAAGAGGCCATCTTTAAGAATTGGCTTAGAACTTTTAGACCTACAGATCGTCCTGCAAGTTTCACTTTGTCAGAATTTAAGGCCAATTTGAAGGCAGGTTTAATTTCTTCAGATCCCAGAGATAGTCTTGAAGCCAGATGGGGAGACCATCCTGAAGGTGTTTATGAATCTGTGAATGCAAAATATCGTGATGGTCAAATTTCCCGTGAGGAATTCTTAGGTTTTGCCTCTGAGTGCCGCTCAAATCCAACGCTTTGCCGGGATACTGTATCTTCTTTACCTGAATTATCCACACTGGATATGGATTACTATTTAAGAAATCTTCTCTCCCAGTGGATGCAGTATTGCTCGACTCACTCTTGCCCCATTTCAAAACTTGAACAGGCCTTCCAAAATATCTGGCTTCAGTCCCCTGCTCCCTGGGACTCTCTGGCGGAGCGAACAGGTCAACATAAGACTTTAGGTTCTGGTCATGTAGTTTTAGCTCAAGATATGGAACAAGTATCGTCTCAGTATCTAATCTTAAATAAAACACGCCTCTATGATTTTAAGGAAAAAAAAGAAATAAGATCCGGGGCGTTTGGATTTGATTCTGAATCAAACACTATTATAGGCATAGAAAACAGCCAGGCCACTCTCTATGACAGCAATCTCACCCCGAAAAAGAGCATGAACCTGCCTAATGGTAATTATCAATTAGAAAATTTAGGGAATGGTATTTTCTTTGCCTTCACTCAGGGAAGTGGTTACATCATCGATTCTCGTTACTGGATTTCTAGTCATGCTCTGGCCTTTGATAAAATACTTATTCACCCAAGTGAGCGTGGAAGCGTAGTTCTCATGGGACCAAGTAGCTACTTAGTTTCGGCCTCGGGTGCTCTATCCCTTGGACACTACCCAGGTACTATTAAGAAGATTCTTCCATTTAATAACCAGGAAGTGGTGGTGACCCTCCAAGATGAAAATGAATTGGCAGTAGGATTTTTGTCTTCCAATGGTTTTGAAGAATTGCTTCGTGGAGAGAGTTCCGAGTATTTTCTATCCCGCATAAATTCAAATTATATTCAAATCCAAGAAGAGTCTTCAGGCCGCAAACTTCTACCTACTTTAATTTATAATTCTCAAAAACAACTCTGGAGACCATTTGGATACTATTCCTCATCTCTTTCCACTGGCACTGATCAAAGGATTGTTTTAGAAGCATATTTTAATGAGAGGTTTACTTATTTATTTAATCAAGACAAAGTAACAAAACTTGGCTTTAACTTTCAGGGCAATGATCCTATCATCAGCGCAGCCGGTGCATGGCTCTCAATTGAATCAAAAAATTTCTCACAAATTGTTGATTACCAGGGAAAAGAAATTTCCCGCTCGAATGTGTATCTACGCGGTAAGTGTTCTTCCTCTATTATGAATTGTGATGGAAGTCGGACTGATTTAAATTTTGAAACCTTTATCCGCAGAGGAGTTGATCCTGATGGATATTTAAACTTCACCCGCTTTGGTTTCTCTTCAGGTCACGACATTAAAGATGTGGCCATCTACGGGATAGGAATATTCAGCTCTGAGAGAGGGACAAAAGATCTCGTTGTAAGAGGTGGAAGTGCTATTGGCCTTACTCAGGGTGTGAGTCTATGGTACCCATCAAACTAAAAAGGCTAGAATGCATTTAGATCCTCTCATTATTGACTTAGCAATCATTATCGCTGTCGCAGGATTCATGACAATAGTTTTCCATAAAATTCGTCAGCCAGTTGTAATCGGTTATATTTTAGCGGGAATTGTAGTGGGTCCTCACACTCCTCCTGTTCAATTGATTGTAGATAGTCCCAGTATTCAAACTCTTGCAGAACTAGGCGTAATTTTTCTGATGTTTACCTTAGGACTTGAATTTAGTTTTAGAAGACTTTTAAGTGTAGGTGTCACGGCCAGTGTATCTGCAGCTCTTGAAGTGATTTTTTTTGTAGCTGCTGGCTATGGAATTGGGCACTGGCTCGGTTGGACCCCTATGGATAGTTTATTTCTGGGTGCCATGCTGTCTATCTCTTCTACCACAATTATCATTAAAGCTCTAGATGAGCTCAAATTAAAATCACACAGATTTGCTAATTTGATTTTCGGAATACTTGTGGTGGAAGATCTTTTTGCTATTTTATTATTGGTGGGTCTCACTACCATTGCTTCCACTCAATCTTTCTCAGTCATGGCCCTTCTTTCTGCGGGAATCAATCTCTTGATGGTTGTGGGTGGATGGTTTATCACCGGTTATTTTATCGTTCCAAGACTTATGAGTTATTTGGGTCGTCGTGGAAGTAATGAAATTGTCACTTTGATCTCTATTGGTCTGTGTCTGGGGTTAGTGGTTCTCGCTTCTCGCTTTGGTTACTCTCCAGCTCTCGGGGCCTTTATCATGGGTTCTATTTTGGCAGAAACTCGTATGGTTCACCGGATAGAAGGACTTATGGCACCCCTCAAAGATCTTTTTGGAGCTATCTTTTTTGTTTCTATCGGGATGCTCATTGATCCCAAAATTATTTGGGAATACAAAGAAACTATCCTTCTTCTCTCGTTTGTTACAATTTTTGGCAAAATTTTCATCACGTCTTTCGGTGCCCTACTAACGGGACAAACATTTAAAAATTCAATGATGGTGGGTATGGGCCTGGCCCAAATTGGAGAATTCAGCTTTATTATCGCGGGCCTTGGAGTAGCGTTGAAAGCTACTACTAGTAAGCTTTATCCGATTGCTGTTGCAGTTTCAGTGGTGACAACTTTCACCACTCCCTATTTAATCAAACATTCCAGTTATCTCGCTCAAAAAATGGAAAACTTGCTTCCATGGTGGCTTCGTCGAACACTTAATAAATATGTGGATTGGTATGATGTCCGAAAAGATAACAAGGCCAGTAACCGTGAAGTAGCGACTCTATTTTCCCGCTGGGCCGCTAATGGAATAGTTATGACTTTAGTATTCAATAATAGTCGTAAGATTTTAAGTCCTATTTTTGAAAACCAATTTCATATTTCCCAAGAACATACCAGAATTTTGACCTGGCTTATTGCCTTCGTGGTTTCTTCCCCATTTATTTGGGGAATGGTTTTTACTTCTAGGCGCAATATTGTTCGGATCCGCAAAGAGAGAAATGTATTTAGAGCAGGTCTTGTCGTGGCATTTCCTATTTTGACTTCAATATGGATCTGTATCGTAAGTGCTAAGTTTTTCTCTCTTATTTATGTGCTTCTCATTACGGCATCTTTTCTCACAATCATCTACTTTACACTTTTTAAGCGCCTTGAGGGTTACTACCGATGGTTTGAAAAAACTTTCCTTGAGACTTTTGAGAAAAAAGAAGTCAAGGAAGACACTCACAAAGTACTGGCCAAACTTGCTCCCTGGGATTCCCATTTAATTAATATCCCGGTTCATCCTAATGCAGAGTTAGTTCAGAAGACTCTCACTGAAGCAGGTCTAAGAAATAAGTTTGGTATAAATATTGTAGCTATTCAGCGCGGGGCCCAATCTATTATTGCTCCACATCCAACAGAACTCATTTTACCGAATGATACTCTGGTGGTCTTAGGAACTGATGAGCAACTAGATCGAGTGCGCCCACTACTGGATGTGCCTCACAATATTAGTTCCATGTTTTCTTCAAGTCTCAACTATCGCCTTAAATGTCTGCGCTTAACTCCTCAGTCTCAGATGGTGAATCACACCATCAGAGAATCAGGAATCCGTGAAAAATATCAGGCCATGGTCGTTGGGATTGAAAGAAATTCAACAAGGATAGTAAATCCAGATACGGATCTCCAACTTCTTGCACAGGATATTTTGTGGGTAGTAGGTGAAAATTCCAAACTCGATACCATGATTAAAGAATCTTAAGGAAATCTTAAAAAATCAATTGATGATCAAGGAGTGAAAATCTTGGCAGCAGGAGTAGGTACCACTTTTGCCACCACTGTCTATGATCACAAGCCCTATGAATTAAATCGTGTACATGGGGATTTTCTTATGGCCGTTGGAATCCCGGGGACTCAACGTATTTTTGTCGATGGGGTGTTTTTAGGCTAATAGCAGTAAAAGAATGGTAGTTTAGAGAATTCATGAACGTTCAAAAACTCCAGTGCGAGTGTCTTCAAAATTTCAAGCATTTAACATCAACCTTATCCAATTCAGCGACCAAAAACCTGACGGGCATCATGTTTTTTATTCAAAGACTGGAGGTAAGATTAAAAAAAACTATAAGGAGCCATGTTTGAAACCGCAAAAATTACTAAAATGCGAAACTTGCGAATCCCGTGGGAAAGGAATTTTCTGTGAACTTGAAAGTCTTGCCTTGTCAAAGACTTCGACGAATAAAGTAACAAACACATATAAAAAAGGTCACACGATTTTTTTCCAAGGGAATCCGCCTTTTGGTCTCTACTGCGTGAATAGTGGAAAGATTAAAATATCAAAAATTGGAAACGATGGAAAAGAATCGATTCTACGTATCGCCGCTCCAGGGGATATACTTGGTCACAGAAGCCTATTTAGTAACGAGAATTATTCTGCCACCGCCACAGTCATTGAAGAGGCGACAATCTGTTTTATTGACAAGAAATTTATTTTTCAGGCCATTAAAGATGAACCCTCTGTAGCCTTAAACATTATTCAGAAATTAAGCCATGAAATGGGTACCGCAGAGGCCAGAGGTGCTTCTATGTCTCAGAAAAACGTTCGCGAAAGACTGGCAGAACTTCTTCTGGTGCTAAAAAAATCTTACGGATCCCAAGATGGCAAACGCACACGTCTTGATATTAAGTTATCCCGCGAAGAAATAGCTTCAATGGTAGGTACCGCCAATGAGACCATCATTCGATTTATATCTGAATTTAAGGATTTAGGAATTATCGAACAAGAGGGAAAGACAATTTACATTCTAGATGAAGAAAAACTTATGGAGTTTGCTAATTTAAGTCTCTAGAAAAGCTGATGTCGGACATATTTATATTACAATCTCGAGCATAGAATCAGTTATGATTACAAAACTAAAAAAACTTTCTAAGCACGAAATTAAAATTCTCAAAAAACGGTTTCAGACTTTGGTCTTTAACGCGGACTTCGATCTTGTCTGTGAATCTCATATTCCTAGCACTGGAATTGTTCTACTAGGTGGAGAGATTAAATTGTTCAAGAAGAAAAAGATTCAAAGCAGAATCCTGCCAGGTTGTATGCTAGGAATCTACGAACTGATGAATAATCAACCAACCAGTAATGGATGCAAGGTTGTGGGAAGTTCTGAGCTCATTTTGATTCAAAAATCTGATGTGCTTGAAGCCTTAAACGATAAAGACTCAGAACTATATACCATCATCAAAGAAAGTATTCTCTAAAGTGGCCGATGGTACAAGATTCATATGAAGGGATCCGAACTTGTTGAATCTGGCGGATAACCGAAATGAATAGGTGATACTTGGCCCTCATCACATGTTTCAAGTCCCAAATACACATA
>CAMDDI010000172.1 GCA_945890905.1 Bacteriovorax stolpii | reverse complement strand
TGTTCAATCTCTTCAATCTCACATTGAGATGTATGAAGACTTTGATGTCGTCATCGATGTTCGTGAAGCGACCCTTGCTCAGTCCTTAGGGGCCAGTGGCAAGGCATTAGGAGAGGCCCGGATTTCTCCGCAGCATATTAGTTATGGGGCAGAGGCCATGCGCTCTGGCAGCATCATGGATCCCAAAGGAGCGGTGCGAGAGATGGCCCTCATTGGTTCAGGTGAGCTCGCCGTAGAAACTCTATTGTGCTTGCAAGATTGGATGAAAGATATTCACACAAGATTATTTGTGGTGACTCATGAATCTGAACCTTTTGAAGAATTTCTAAAATCAGCTGTAAATTCAACCAAAGAGAAGTTTCAAGCTCTGCTCTCAGATATGCAGAATGAATGGGAGAGTGAGAGAGAAACCTTCCATATTAAACTAAGGGAGTGGCAAGAACTGGATGATTTTGTCCAAGTTAAAATCCCGAAACCAGCTGAACCCATTCCTCGGTTGAATTTTTTCTCAGGCCATAACGTGACTGCTGTTGATCAGCTGATAGATCGCAAAAGACTATTTTTAACTTTGGAAAAACCAGATTTTCGTGAAGGGAAATGGCATTCAGAAAATAATGAACTTGATTTGAAAACCGTTGGTGTTGACCATGTTTTAGCTGTTGCTGATATGAAGCGCGAAGAGATTGCGATCTTGAAACCTCAAGAAGTTGGCTACTTTGAACTCATTCCACATCACGCCAGTACGCAGAACTTTTGGTCCATAGATATAAATCAGCTTAAAGGCATTGAAGATGAAATATTTAAACTCTTTAGTCCTGCTTCTACTCATTAGTTGCGGAGGCGGCGAAGTCCGTCGAGACTCAGAAAATGTTCCTTATCGCACTTCAGGTGTAGAGCAATTTTTTTTACCCGAACTTCCTACCTGGACAAACTTTTCTTCTTCGGGTCAGTGTTTTAAATCTAGCTCTTTTCACTACCTTGATTTTAGTAAGCTCTCAAGTCAGTACCAATTAAGTTATGTGGAGATGATTGAACTTCAGGCCCAGTATAACGAGCGTATTGAAAATTACTTCCGATCAACTGCCGTTCGGTTTTTAAAGCCGGTGGAAGAAGCAAGCTTTTTCTCTAACACCTTAGAGCAAGTCCGGGGGGGAGTCAGACACATTAAACTTCCCAAAGTTACAGATGTAGACGTCATCTGGATTGACTCTTTTCTACAAGAAAATAAAATGAGTGAACTCAAGAAGATGATGGAAGCTGGACGCTTTAATGAAAACCTTCCGCTGCTTTTTTCTTCATGCCTCTCGCATCAAGGTTTAGTTCAATTGGTAGCGGAAAATAATTTGGAAGATGCCGGCTTCTATTTTCTTTCAGCTGAAACATTAAGTGCTTTTGGTAGCGACTTTGTTTTGAAACCTGGCCTGCGGGTTGAACTTGCCAAGATTTTTGATCCTAAAATAAAATTTAAGTTACTTACGTCCAATCCCAAACTATTACCTACTGAGATAGTTTTACCCTAGGAGTCCAATATGTTTAGTTCCATGAAACATGAGAAATCGACACACAAAGAAGAAGTAAATGGTATCAGCGCTGTATTCAAAACAAGCATGGGAGAATTTGAAGCTGAACTCTATGTTAAAGAGTGCCCAGAGACTGTTTGGAATTTCGTAAATCTCGCTGAAGGTCGCCAACAATCTAATAAAGAAGGCCCTTTCTATAACGGAATTATTTTTCACCGCGTGATCCGTGGCTTTATGATCCAAGGTGGATGTCCTGAAGGTTCGGGACGTGGTGGACCTGGTTACCGCTTTAAAGATGAATTCAATCCTAGTCTAAAGCATTCATCTGAAGGAATTCTTTCTATGGCCAATGCTGGCCCAGGAACAAACGGTTCTCAATTCTTTATCACTCTAGGTGCGACTCCACACTTGAATGGTGCCCACACTGTTTTTGGTAAAGTGATAAATGGTATGGATGTGATAAGAAAAATTGGCGAAACACCAACAGCAGCTGGGGATCGCCCACGTACTGACGTAGTTATCAACGAAGTTGAAATCAAGCGCTCTTAGTAAATTTGTCCTGGGATGAGACGGTTCACCATAAGTTGAATCGTCTCGTTTCCTTGAAACCGATTGATCCCTAAAGTAAATTGAATGGTCAGTCCTGCTTTTGCCTGGAGTGCAAAGAGCTCTTCAGGAGTAGCTTCATTCCACTTCCCAAGATAATTAAAGCTAATCCCTTGAATAAGAATTTTTTTGTTGTTCTTATCACTGAAAGTCCATCTCACATGGGCATCTTTCATTATCCGGTAAGACTGAATCATGGCATTTTTCATAATGAATACTGGCTTCTCGTGACCAGGACCGAAGGGTTCGAGCTTTTCAAGATCTTTCACTAAGTGAGCACTCACTTCTTCGATGCCCATCTCTACGTCAAAGCCAACCGCTTTCGTGCGAAGACTTCTTGGTATTGCTCTTAAAAGCTGATTCATTTTATCTTTGAAGGCTGGGAAATTTTCTTTTTTCATGGAAAGGCCAGCTGCTGCTTTATGTCCTCCAAACTTTATGAAAAGATCTTTACACTGCTCCATCAGTTCAAAAATATTAAGCTCTCCTGCAGAACGAGCAGATGCCTTGATAATACCTTCTTCTTCAGAGTCGGTGAAAACGATGGCAGGCACCTCAAAAGTTTCCACAAGTTTTGAGGCCACAATTCCAATCACACCTTCATGCCAGTGAGGGCGGTAGAGCATGTTGATTAAAAGATCATCGCCACTCAAAGAATTTACTACTTCTTTTTTTGCTTCTTCAAAAACTTCTAACTGAATCATCCGGCGATCACGATTGGCCACTTCAAGATGAGAGAAGTGCTCACGTGTTTCAGAAAAATCCTGAGCTATCAGAAGACGAAGGGCACGGTCAGGATGATCTAAGCGGCCTTTAGAATTAATATGAGGTCCCACATGAAAACTAATTCTCTCACTAGGAATCATAGTGGCCTTCATTTCTTCGGGAGCAAAGAAAGCTCTGATACCTGGGTATTGAGTGGTTGGAATTTGTTTTAATCCGTGACGGGTCAGTCTTAAATTAAGGGGGGTCATACGGGCCAAATCCGAAATGGTTCCAATGGCCACAAATTGCAAGAGTGGATAGAGACTAGGAATCTCTGTGCCTCGGTTTGCGAGATCTTTCTTTATTTGCAAGGCCAGAGCGAATGCTACACCCACACCGGCGAGAGCTTTAAGGGGTGAGTCTACTGGCTCATCCCGACGACTGGGATTTACAACAGCATAAGCACGGGGAATGTGGGATGCCGAATCACGGTGGTGATCTGTGATGATCAGATCTAAACCTTTTTCTTGAGCGTAATCTGCAGTGGCAGTATTACTGATTCCACAGTCCACAGAAATTAAAACTTTCACGCCTTGCTCTAAGGCCATATCTACTGAAGATGGATGAATTCCATAACCTTCTACAAAGCGGCTAGGTTGCAGAACATAAATTTCTAAACCAAGCATCTTAAAAAAGTGCCATAGAAGAGCACAAGAAGTTGTGCCATCTACATCGTAGTCTCCGTAAACACCAATCTTTTCATTTTCTGCCATGGCACGCATCAAGCGCTCAGAAGATTTTTCTAAGTCGATCATTTGAGTGAGTTCAGGCAATTCTTTTAGATTCCAGGAAAGCATGTCCTGAACTTCGGAAGGCGAGAAGCCGCGTTTCTTAAATAGGCGAACAAGAACAGGATTGAGTTCAGTCACAGGTGCAGATGTTATTTCCATTCCCTGAAACTAACATAGTGATTTGGGCTTTCACCACAAAACAAAGAGACCTTTGATCAAATCTTCATCCTCAATTTGATCACTAGAGGCGAAATGAGAGGTATAGGATTGACCTTTATTTTGATGAATTTTCTCGAAATATCTGAGGGGTAGAAAGGATTTATTGCAGTGCAGACAGCGCTGAATTTCTTGGTAGGATTCATTGATTTTAAGGCAGGTGTGACAGGCCCTTATAATCAGTTTTTCTTTAGTCGGTTTTTGTATATTTTCCATGTTGACCTTGCAGTTTAGGACATCATGAATTCTCTTCGACCTATTTTCTAGAAGCTTTAAACAAAAAAAAGGCCACCCCTCAAGGGCGGCCTGGAAGAGAGTAGTTGATTAAATGATTCCTCTAAAAGGAAGGGCCGGCTGCTGAGGTCCCGCTTGAACTGGAGCCTGAGAAATCATGGAAGGGGCCTGAAGCTGCATAGGTGCTACATTTTGCTGGCCGCCCATATCATAACTAGTGGCAAACATCAGGGCCGGATTCACTGGAGAACTTGTCCAGTTTTGATTAATAAAGGACTGAGGCTGTTGAACTTGTGGCTCAACTTGAGGAAGTGCTGAAGGCAAATTCAAACCAAAGTAATCATTTTGTGGCATTTGATAAGCTGGCCGGTAAACCCATGATCCATGTGTTGGCATCGAAGAGTGTTGAAACGCTCCTGGCATTTGCGGATAAAGATTCATCTGTCTTTGGGAGTACATATTCATTTGCATCATGTTCATCATGTTTTGCATTTGGGCCATCAGCTGCTGATTTTGCTGAGTTAAAGCGAGAACTTGTGCGGCCACTGGACAATTTGCTTCATCAGCTTTGGCTTCAGCAACTTTTTCTTCTTTATCTTCTTTATTTTCATTCTTTGGTTCAACTCTCACTTGAGAAGGAGCTGGTTTAACTGATGCCGGAGCCACTTCGGCCTGTGGTGCCGCTGGTTGTTCTGCAACTGAAGGAGCAACAGACGGGGCCACTGGATTGAGAGCAAGCTCACGGTCTTTTACATCTTGAAGGAGGACTTCTATGCCCGCTTTGACTTCATTTAATGTGATTGAATCAAGACTTCTTTCTTCAGCCGTTGCTAGATTTTTTTCTTTTAAGTCTTTAATGGCGTCTTCCATGGCCAGAGAAGAAATAACATACTCACGAATTTTAAGTTTTAGCACTTCTACATCTGCTTGAGAGGCTTCTTCTTTATTAAAATCTTCGTGGGATTTTTCTACATCTCTGCGTGCATTGAGAAGACTGGCAAAAAGTTCAGCTTGATTAGCAAACTCAACAGGCCCGACATTTGATACATCAAGGGTGAGTACGTATTTTCGATAGAGTGGATTTCTTTTTGCCATTGCTTCTCTGATCTTTTCAGCTGGTTGTTGCTCCTCAACACTGGCCAGTGAACGAGATGGGAAATTCTTGGCAATATCAGAGGGTGATATGGCCAAAAGCGAAAGAAGCGGAAGCATCATGATAGAGAATTTGTAATGAGACATAGGACCCCCAAAGTTTGTTTCAATTCATTTGATTCAACTCTCTACATCCAATTTTTGTGCCAAAATGACGCAGAAGGATTTAGTTGGAACTCCTGGTCTAAATCCTCACAATTCAGAGGGGTTAATTTGCTTGTCAAGGCCAGGGAAGGCCTTATAATTTAGGGGTGACTGAATAAAAACTTCACACTTAACAGAATGGCCGTCTAAGATTTAGACAGTTGGAGTTTATGCGCAAAAGACGAAGTGCCGCCAGATTTCCTAAGAAAATTAACTTTGATGTAGATCCTACCCATTTTCTTAACCGTGATCTTTCATGGCTATTTTTTAACCGCAGAGTTTTACAAGAGGCCACAGATAAGAGAAATCCGCTTTTGGAGAGATTACGTTTTTTGATTATTTTCTCATCTAACTTAGATGAGTTTGTGATGAAAAGGATTGGCTATCTTAAGCATCAGATTATTTCCGGATTCACCCACCGCTCAGTTGATGGTCAGACAACCAGTGAACAGCTTATGGCCATCCGAAATCATATCAATCAGGATCTTGTTCAGCAGAGGGCCATTTACTTGGGCCTTGTAGGAGACCTCCAACGAGAAAATATTTTTATCTATGATTATGATGATCTCAACTTAGATGATCAGGATTATTGTAACGGATATTTCAAGCGAAAAATTTTTCCTGTCCTGACTCCATTGTCAGTAGATCCCGGACATCCATTTCCTTTTATTTCCAATCTATCTTACTCACTGGGGATGATTCTTAAAAATCCTCAAACTGATACGGTTCTCTTCTCCCGCGTGAAAATTCCTGAAGCCATTCCTGGACTGATTGTTCTTCCCCGCCCAGAAGGTGAGAAGAAATACCGCTTTGTCACAACTGTGACTTTGGTTCGCTCAAATCTCTTTCTTCTTTACCCGGGTATGGATATACAGCAAACCGTTCCTTTTCGTGTTTCTAGAAACGCTGATGTGGATCACCGGGAAGATGAAGCCCAGGATCTATTGATCCTAGTTGAAGAAGGGATTAAAGAGCGACGTCTGGCGGAGTGTGTGCGTTTAGAAATTCACAAAGACACTGATCCCAGCATGACAAACTTTCTGAAAGATTCTCTGGAAATTCTCGATGAAGATATTTATGAAATGGATTTTCCTATCGATTTTATGATTCTTAAAAGTATTGTGGATCTAGATTTACCTGAATTAAAATTTAAGCCATGGCTACCTATCATTCCTAAGGCCTTTGCTGAGAACAGCAATATATTTTCATTGATTCGTCAGGGAGATATTCTTCTTCATCACCCTTACGAGAGCTTCTCGGGGACAGTTGAGAAATTCATCGCCAATGCTGCTGAAGACCCTCATGTGCTCACCATTAAAATGACTCTTTATCGTACTGGGGATAATTCTCCTTTTATTCGCAACCTCATCCGTGCTGCTGAAAAAGGCAAGCAAGTGGTTTGCCTTGTAGAGCTTAAGGCCCGCTTTGATGAGCAAAGAAACATTGTGTGGGCCCAGAAACTTGAAGATGCGGGTGTTCATGTGGTCTACGGAATTTTGGGATTGAAGACACACACTAAAACCACCCTCATTATCCGTCAGGAATCAGATGGCGAAATTTTAAGTTACGCTCACATCGGAACCGGAAACTATCACTCTCAAACTTCGACTCTTTATACTGATTTGGGACTTCTTACTTGCAACCCAACCATCTGCTCAGAAGTCATTGAAGTTTTCAATTACCTCACAGGTAGCTCGCTTAAAACCGACTACAATGAAATTCTAGTGGCACCCATTAATATGAAGTCCACTTTCATGTCTCGGATCCAACAAGAGACGAAAAACAAACTAGAAGGAAAACCTGCCCGCATTATTGCGAAGATGAACTCTCTCGAAGATGAAGTCATCACTGAGGCCCTTTATCAGGCCAGTAAAGCGGGAGTCATTATCACTCTGATTGTACGTGGCTTTTGCTGCCTTAAACCTGGAATTAAAGG
>CAMDDI010000171.1 GCA_945890905.1 Bacteriovorax stolpii | reverse complement strand
AGTGGTGAAAAAGATCCAACAAGATAAAACCTCTATTTTGCTTCGTGATCCATACTTTCCCTTTGATTCTGCAGAAACTAAATTAACTATTCAGCACTGGGGTATGAGTCTAGATTTAATTGACCAGAGTCACGCCCAAATTATTGGTTCAAAGATTGGATTTCTCACGTCCTATGAAACTAGGCCCCATAAGCCTCATGTAGATCCAGACATTGAAAAGTGGAAAAAGAAAATTGAATTTAGTCGTCTGGCACCGAATGTTCAGAGTTTTACAACACCTCAAGGTAATACTTTTAATCGTATTTACCAGGATAAGTGCGGATACGTGGTCTGGAGTAAGAAATGAAAAAAATTCTATTGATGGTTCCTTGTTTCAACGAGGAAGAGCGTCTGGATTTTTCATCTTTTTCAAAGGCCAGAGAAGAGATTCTTCTAAAAGGCATTGAGCTCACTTATTTATTTCTAGATGATGGATCTTCAGATCAAACTAAGAATTTGATCTCAAATTATGCTCAAGAAAATCAGCATCAAGCTTTTAGCTCTTCAGAGAATATGGGCAAGGGGAATATTATCTTCAAGGGCTACCAGCATATCCGTCCTCATTTACAAACGGTCAGCTATGACTGGATTGGTTATTGGGACGTTGATTTGGCCACTCCTCTGCAAGAAATTCCTCAGATGCTTCTTTATGCGCAAAATTTTGGACTAAAAAATATTACAGCAATTTGGGCTTCGCGAATCTCCCGCCTAGGAAGTGATATTCAAAGAAAGATGTACCGCCATTATTTAGGTAGGGTTTTTGTCACACTCACTTCCATCGCTCTTGGTGGAACTAAAGTTTATGATTCTCAATGTGGAGCAAAGCTTTTTACTCCTGAATCAGCTGAAATGGGGTTTAGAGAATCTTTTATCAGCAGATGGATTTTTGACGTGGAGATTCTCTTGCGCCTCAATGAAAACCAGATCCTAGAATATCCTTTAAGTACCTGGTCAGATAAACCAGGAAGCAAAGTAAAAATTTTTAGAGAAATTTGGCGTGTCTCTTTTGATCTCTTCAAAATACGAAAAAAATATAAGAAGAATTTATGAAAAAAGCACTTATCTGCATGCTTCAACTACACAAGAGTTCGGGATCGGCCCGGACGGCCATGGAAAATATCCGTTACTTTAAATCACGTGGGTTTGAAGTGCATGTGGCCTCTCTAACTATGGATGCACAAAGTTTGAAACTTTTAGGTGCTATTCCTCACAAGATGCTTCCCTGGATTAAAAGTACAGGGATGCTCAGAAGAAAGTGGTACAACTGGCAGGTTCAAAGATTGCGCAAAAATCTCAACGTCGACATCACTGTTGGTCATGGAGATATTCAAGAGCAAGATGTTCTCACTCTTCATAATTGTGTTTTTCTGGCCTCTGAACTCATCAATAACAAGCCACTAGATCCCAATCACGAGATGAGTCTGACTCATGGGCCTCAGCTCAAAAACAAATCTTTCAAGAAAATGATCGCGAATTCAAATTTTATGAAGAATGACACCATCAAGCGCTTTGGTGTTCCTGAAAAAAAAATTGAAGTGATTTATCCGGCCCTAGATACAAAAATGTTTCATCCTCAACTAGATAAGAAACAAGAGCTCAGATCACGTTTTGGATTTTCAGATAAGGTCATCGTGAGTTTAGTGACTTCTGGAAATTTCAAAAAGCGGGGTCTGGATATTTTCAAAGAGGCCATCACCACTCTCCCTGTTGAGATTCAGCAAATGGCCGATTTCAGAGTGGTGGGTAAAGATGAGCAAGGGAGCTACAAGAGTGAGCTTCTCACTTTTGATCCAGGACTCGAGGACATCGAAAACTATTACCGGGCCATTGATATTTTTGTGCTTCCTGCCCGCATAGAGGAATTTGGCAGAGTGGTTCTTGAGGCCATGGGCTGCGGATTGCCAGTAATTACCACTGAGAAAGTGGGTGCTGGCGAGCTTTTAGAAGGTGAATCCAGAGATTTTGTCATAGCTTCTCATGATGTCATGCTCTTGAAGAAAGCTCTCACTCGCCTTATCTCAGACCAAAGTTTGCGGGAGAGACTGGGTAGGCTCAATGCTGAGGTTGCTCAGAAACATTCCGAGGAGCATTTGGCAGCGAAGTTTGATCGGGTCTTCCTTGACATTTAGCGCCAAAGAGATGAGTATCCGCGGATGTTAAAATTTAATGAATTAGATCTCTCAGCACAGATTCTTCAAAATCTCAGTGATGCCGGTTATGAAACTCCTACACCCATCCAGGCCCAATCCATTCCTACCCTTTTATTAGGTCATGATCTTTTAGGAATTGCTCAAACTGGAACAGGTAAAACGGCTGCCTTCTCATTGCCTATCATCAACTACCTTCTAAAGAATCCTCTTCAGCCTGCAGCTTGTGAGCCTAGGGTTTTGATCCTTGCACCGACTCGTGAATTGGCGACTCAGATCAAAGAAAACATAGTGAAGTATTCAAAAAATATTCACTTTAAAACTTCTGTGATTTTTGGTGGTGTAGGTCAAGCGGCTCAGGTGGCCGCACTTAGAGCTGGAGTTCATATTCTGGTGGCGACACCGGGGCGCCTCCTTGATTTAATGAATCAAGGTCATATTAGATTGAATAAAATCGAAATTTTAGTTTTAGATGAAGCCGATCGAATGCTCGATATGGGTTTTATCAATGATATCAAAAAAATTGTGGCCAAGATCCCAGAGAAGAGACAAACACTTCTATTCTCGGCGACTATGCCTAATGAGATCGCGACCCTTGCCAACCGTCTTTTAAAAAATCCTAAACGTGTTGAAGTCACTCCTCCATCAACTACGGTAGAGAGAATTAATCAAAGAGTTATCTTCTGCGCCAAAGCAGACAAGTATCAACTTTTACGAAAGATTCTGGCCGAAGAATCCACTGAGCTGACTTTGGTTTTCACCAGAACTAAGCACGGCGCCAATAAGATTGTTGATTATCTTGCTCACTTTAAAATTGAGTCTGCTGCCATTCATGGAAATAAATCGCAATCGGCCAGAGAATCAGCACTTGCTAACTTTAAGTCTGGAAAAATAAAAGTCTTAATTGCTACTGATATCGCTGCCCGCGGCATCGATGTTCAGGGTGTATCCCACGTAGTAAATTATGACTTGCCCGTAGAAGCTGAAAGTTATGTTCACAGGATTGGAAGAACAGCACGTGCGGGGAAAGATGGAGATGCTATTTCTCTTTGTGATGAAACTGAAAGAGATGCTCTGAGCAGAATTCAAAAGCTCATCGGCCTCAAACTTCCTACAGAATCTTTTAAAGGTGAGCCTGAGCAATCTGTGAAGATGAGTAAAACTTCTGATCGTCCTTACCGTGACCCTAGAGCGCAAAATCAAAGATCAAGACCATCAAATACTAATAATCAGCCGAATCGAAATCCTCAAGAGGGTGAGAGACGTCCTGAGCGCAGACCTGAGCAAGCCGCCAACAGACCCCGCACACAAGAACAACAAAAACCCGATCCCAAAGTAGGGTTTAGATTTAGGAATAAAAAATGAAAGACTACAGCGATCTGAAAGAATTTACTGACAAAAAAATCCGTACTTTGAGAAACAATCTAAATAACCGCCTTGAGACGTTCAAGAAAGGTGAGAAGGGTGCCAAAGTCCTTCCTCCAAGTCATATGCTTCACGGTATGGACGAAGGTGACTGTAAGGCACTTTTATTAAAAGTTCAGGATTTGATTA
The DNA here is from genome assembly GCA_945890905.1 of Bacteriovorax stolpii. Taxonomy (GTDB): domain Bacteria; phylum Bdellovibrionota; class Bacteriovoracia; order Bacteriovoracales; family Bacteriovoracaceae; genus Peredibacter. The sequence goes on along the minus strand of CAMDDI010000171.1, from coordinate 3,565 downwards.
AGAAAAGATCTAAGGCTTAAGGTCAGCATGCCACTTCATTAAGTGAGCAATCCCCTCTTCGAAACCGACTTTCGGAGACCAGCCTAAAAGTTTTTTTGCTTTCGAGATATCGGCCCAAGTCACTTCCATATCGGCTTTTACCGCTTCCGAATATTTCATCTTCGCTTTTTTGCCGGAAAATTTCTCCATAAGCTCCACCATCTGATGAAGAGTATAGGGATTATTTCCTCCCCCTAAATTAATGATTTCAAAACCTAATTTTTTGGCTGCGAGGATTGTTCCGTCGGCGATGTCATCCACATAAGTAAAGTCCCTGGACTGAAGACCAGAGCCATATACGGGAAGTTCTTCTCCTTTGAGAAGTTTATCTGCAAAAATATAGGGCGACATATCTGGACGTCCTGCAGGCCCATAAACAGTAAAATATCTCACCACGGACACGTCAATTTTATGCAGATAGTGATACGTGTAGGCCATCTGTTCCGCTGCTTTTTTTGAAGCTGCGTAGGGTGAAATGGGAGTATTCACTTCAAGGTCTTCCTTAAAAGGCATATCCTGGCCGGCATAAAGAGAAGAGGTTGAAGCCAGAACTAGTTTCGCGACATTGAACTTTCTCATGCACTCTAAAATATTCAATGTGCCCATAGCATTGGTGCTCATATATATCTGAGGATAATCAATTGAATAACGAACACCTGCTCGGGCAGCTAAATTGAAGACCACGTCAAACTGGTGTCTCTTAAAAAGAGATTCAAGTCCCTGAGAATTTTCGATATCAAGATTTTCAAAACTAAAAAGAGGATGATTGAGAGAATTCAGGCGGTAATTTTTGAGTTCAGGATCATAGTAGTCATTGAGATTATCAATACCAACAACCTCTACCCCTGAAGCGAGTAGCTTTTGAGCCGTTTTAGCACCAATAAATCCTGCTGCTCCTGTAACCAAAACCTTTTTCATATGCTGAAGATCATAGCAAGACATCTCAAGATATGTCATGATTAATCATGCTTTCTAAACTGCGTCCTCATCTACTTCTGGCCCTTGTTTTTCTCGTGTTGACGCTCTGTCAGCAGTATTTATTTTATGCATTTAAGGGATATCCCATCATATTACTCTCAATGGGTAAGTATTTTGGTCTCTATGTTTTCTTTTTTCTCTGTACATTAATTCAAGGCAAAAAAGCTCGCTTTTTCTTTTTGATACTTACTATTTTTTTAGCGGCATGGCAGTTTGGTCACCTTTCCTATTTTGGTACTCAGGTACTTCCGACTGAAATTTATTTGATGCTCATTGAAACTACAGAAATTCAAGGAGTGCTGATGCAGGAGTTGAGTCACGTTTATGTGCCTATTCTCTTTTTGATTGTTCCTATGGGAATTGGATGGTGGGCAAATAAAAAAACAAACCTTAAGCTTCATATTCCCTATCTGGCCATTCTCTTTACACTCTACTTGATCTACAACCCTGTTCGGACCTATCTCACAGGCAATACTTGGGGAAGACAACCCTCTACCCGCGAATTGGCCGGGATGAATGTTTATCTAACCCTGTCTTACTTTTTTGGAAAAATTCTTCCTTACAAACTCTCTCATGCCGCTTCGGTTGAAGATAAAAACTCCTCTCTTGATTTAGTATTGAAGCAAACACTTAAACCTCAATGGGATAATATTGTGGTGGTGTTAGGCGAGAGCCTTACTCCTTATCACATGAATCTCTTTGGTTATCCTAAACCCACAACACCTTTTTTGAGTAGTCTCAAGGATGATAAAAATTTCTTTTTTACTAAAGGGATATCAAGCGGAGTCTCAACTGACGTGAGTGTCGCTTTTTTTCTTAACCTGGGATTCGGTGCGGCCGGGAGTGTGAAGGCCAGCAAGGGAGATCATTGCTTATTTAAGTTGGCCAAGACCCAAGAATATCGTACTCACTTTCTTTCGATTCAATCTGATGATCAGCTTCGCTATATCCTTCCTTTCCTGTGTACAGCTTTTATGGATGATTCACGTTCCATGGAAAAGCTCGCACCAGAGGTCTTGAATCATCATGCCGCTTCCGATGAAAAACTCCTGCCACATTTAAAAAACATACTGGGTGAACCGGGCAAGCATTTTATCATGCTTCATCAAAGAGGAAGTCACGCTCCTTGGAATTTAAGATTTTCGGAGTTAGCTAGAATCTTTAAACCAACTGAGGGAGAAGATGAGCGAATTTCTGATTATGACAACTCTGTCTTTGAGTTTGATTTATTTTTCAAAGAGCTCTTCAAAATATTAAGCGTTGTTAAAGGCAAGACTCTGCTCCTCTATTTATCAGATCATGGAGAATCTTTAGGAGAAGAAGGAAGATGGGGTCACGGTTCGCTCATTCCTCGCGCCTTTGAAGTACCTATGTTGGTGAGCTCCTTTAATCAAACTCTTCCTGCTGGAACACGGGACCTCCCTCCATTCTTGCCTCAATATAATTTTTCTCTCTATTTGGCCCGAGAGTTGGGATATCAATCCAATCAAGACTCTCATAAACCAGTCAGTGATTTTGTCATTTATGGCAATGATATAGATGGTTTTGCTGGAAAAGCTGAAATCAAGTTTGATGAGAAAGGTAATTATACTTATAAGGTCAAACCTTAGTAATCTGTGTGATCTCAAAACCCTTTAAGATTTTTTTAAAAAGAACATTGTATCCGGCGAGAGTGACTCCAAACTCTTGGTCATCTTCTTTATCATGAGCGGGTCTGGGATCAAGAGCGATGACTTTTGTAATAAGAATTTCTTCTGCAGAACTAAGTTTGTGGTGACAGCTGAATGTGACAGAATGAAGTTCAGGAGGATCAGAAAACATAGGTGCATGGGCATGAGGAAGAGAATCAACATAAGGAATATAGGGCTTGATATCAAGTATAGGTGTGCCATTGACTAGATCCACTCCGCTCACATTTAACACTAATGAATCAGTTAGGGTTTCTAATCCGATGAACTTCACTACAGAGAGGCCTAATCGATTAGGCCTGTGAGGAGAGCGAGTGGCATAGACCCCTAGCTTCTGCTTATTATCAAAGCGTGGTGGTCTCACCAAACCATTAAAACTCTCATTATTGACCAGATGAAATTCAAAGATAAGCCATAGATGGCTGAACTGCTCTATACCTCTAAATGCTTCCGCGTAGAAGTTATTTTTGGGGAAACGCATGACTCCCCAGGCTTCCTCAACTAGTAATGATTGTCTGGGAACTCCGAATTTATCTTTGAATGGGGTTTCAATAGTACTTAAGATCTTCATACTAAAACCATAATTCTGGATTTATGAAAAGTCGAAAGGAACTTACAACTTTAGTCTCCTTGCGGCCAGGCCATGATTAGATTTCTTCTTTAAAGATTCTATTCCTACGAGGTTAAACTCAATTCCCTGCTCAGAGCAATCCTTCTTATAATGATCAAAAAATTCCATCATCGAATGATCAACGATTTTACAATCGGACACATCTACATTTATGACCTTTGCATGTGGCAGGTCATAAAGAGTGTCTTTGGTGGACCAGATGACGGAGGGGTCTCCCCCTTGAAATGCT
>CAMDDI010000170.1 GCA_945890905.1 Bacteriovorax stolpii | reverse complement strand
CAGCAGACTCAACACTGCTGTACTAACTTTCACATCTTTTGCTGTATCTGTTAGCCCATGTTCATAAGAAATTTCCGCTCCCACTTTCTCTGTGAGGTTGAAACTAAAACCTAAAATTGCCGGCAACATAATGGACTGTGGATCATTAGGTGTGCAGCTTTTAAAATCTCCTGTTCCATCGCACGAATCATCTAGCTTCGCGTACAGAGCGGTACCGAAAAAGAATCCGACTTGAGAAGAAGCTTTCCAGTAAAAAGTCAGCGGAATATTAATGTAGGTGTAATCAAAATCGAGTTCACCTTTTTTGCTATCACCATTAATAGAGTAATTAAATCTCTTTTGCACAATGCCTGCTCCAGAGCGGAAGGCGAGTTGATCGTTGATTCCCATGAGTGCTCTCATTCCCAAACCAAAACCCGCACCTGATTCATCGTCTTCGATGTATTCGATGTCGTTGGTATCGGGCACGTTATAGTTTAAGCTCCCCATTAAACTGAGCTGAGTATCGGCCAGAGTATTTAAAGAGAAGAAAGAGAGAAGGGAAGTGATAAAGAACGCCTTACGCATAGAGACTCCTTATTATAACTACCGCTAAATTTTTAAAATGACCTTATGAATATTTTTTTCTTCGGAGAGATTAATCACAAGGTCATTTTGTTTTATGCCATCAATCTCCAGAGATTTTTCGGACTGATTGTTAAGTACGGTAATTTCAAAATTACGGTACTTAATTTCAAATTTATCCCAAGACTTTGGAATGCTCGGATTAAGAGTTAAAGACTTATCTTTTAAATTAAAACCTAAAATAGATTCAATGGCCGAGCGGTACATCCAACTTGCCGATCCTGTGTACCAGCTCCATCCTCCGCGACCCACGTGAGGTTGCACCGAATAAATATCAGCTGAGATAACGTAAGGTTCAACTTTATACTTCTGAACGCCCACCTCGTTTGATGATCGATTGATGGGATTAATTATGTTAAAGAGTTCAGCGGCGGTGTCACCGTCTTGAATATTGGCGTAAGCAATCATGGTCCAGATGGCAGCATGGGTATATTGCCCGCCATTCTCTCTCACTCCAGGAAGATAGCCTTTGATGTAGCCTGGGTCTTGCGAGCTCTTATCAAAAGGAGGCGTGAAGAGTTTAATAATTCTCTCTTCCCTGTTAATTAATTTTTGATTTACGATTTCTAAAGCTGCTCGGGAGCGCTCTGTATTTCCTTCTCCAGAGATGATAGACCATGATTGAGCAATGGAATCAATTTGGCATTCTTCATTTAAGTGAGAACCCATCTTCTCACCATTATCAAAGAAGGCCCGCAAGTACCATTGCCCATCCCAGGCTTCGGTCTCAATAGAGTTCTTTAATTTTTGAATATGCTCTTCATAAATTTTCACCCGTTCAAAATCTTTTTTATCCCGGCAAAGAGGAAGAAAATCTTTGAGGGTCTTGATTAAAAACCATGCCATCCAAACACTCTCGCCCTTACCTTGATTCCCTACACGGCTCATCCCATCGTTCCAGTCTCCGGAGCCCATAAGAGGCAGCCCGTGAACTCCCACTTTGAGACTTCGGTCCATGGTGCGTAGGCAGTGTTCAAAAACAGTCGCAATCTCGTGGGAGACATGGGGCTGAGTATATGTTTCATCGTGATCATCAGTGAGAACAGGAGTTTCAATGAAAGGAACCACTTCATCTAAAATGGACTTATCACCGGTGACACTCACATAAAAACTCACCACAAAAGGCAACCAGAGCAAATCATCGGAGAAGCGTGTGCGCACTCCTCGACCTGTGGGAGGATGCCACCAATGCTGAACATCTCCCTCGGGAAATTGTCTTGAAGCTGCTAGTTTTATTTGCGCTCGTGTTGTGGCCGGATCCGTATAAACCATGGCCATCACATCTTGCAATTGATCCCTAAAGCCAAATGCCCCTCCGGACTGATAGAAAGCAGAGCGCGCCCAAATTCGGCAGGCCAGAGTTTGATACAATAGCCAGCGGTTCACTAGCATGTTCATAGATTCATCAGGAGTTTTAATACTGAGAGTTCCCAGAACTTCGTCCCAGTGCTTGAGCATTTCTTGATAAGCAGATTCTACAACTTTTGGATTTTGATACTTCAGTGCTAACTCTTGAGCATTTTCTGGATTCTCGCCTTGGCCTAAGAGAATGATGATTTCTTTTTCTTCGTCAGCATTCAAAGTGATAAATGATTGAATAGATCCACAAGGATCTAATCCTCCACCATTTTTCCCTGAGAGATTTATCTTAGTCATTGCCGCTGGTGCCTGTAGAGTTCCATTTCTTCCGATAAATTCTTTACGGTCACAGGTAAATGATTCTGCTCCTTCACTATGAGTGAGGAATGCAATCCGGTTAGCGAATTCATTATTATAAGAGTTCTTGGCAAGAATGGTTTTAGATTCTTCATCCCACATGGTGATAACAGTTTGTGCAGTCTGAGTACGGGAGAAGCCTAAGACCCAGTCGACATAACTAGTGATGGATAGTTTTCGGGATTTTGGTCCAATGTTTTTTAATTTTAAACGCAAAATTTTAACTGAATCTTCCAGGGGAACAAAAGCCGTCAAAGAATGAAAAATGCCATTCGATGCGTGCTTAAATTCGCTATACCCTTGGCCATGGCTTATCACATAGGGCCCAGTACTTCGGATGGGCAGAGGTGTAGGTGACCAGAAGGCCCCTGTTTCTTCATCGCGAATGTAGATGGCTTCAGAGACAGGATCTGAAACCGGATCATTTGACCAAGATGAGAGGCGATTTTCCCGGCTGTTCATGGAGAATGTATAACCTTGTCCAGATTCAGACATGGTGAAACCAAAATCATTTTTATTTGCAACTACGTTGATCCATGGAGCTGGTGTCCACTGATGATCTTTGAGCGTAATGACGTATTCTCTTCCGTCAGGAGTAAATCCACCAAGACCATTAAAGAATTTGAGTTCCCTTTCTACGGGAGCAGGGTGTGTATATTCTTTTTTCTGAGCTGTTGGGATAAACGGAAGTGGACCTTCGGCTTCATGAGGACGGCGTCGCAACTGATCAGACAGATGTCCTTTGTTGGCCACCAGACGCAGTCTTGAGACAGTTTTAATGAGAACTACATCCTCAGGTGTTATCATATCTGAGCGGCGGATAAATATCCCGCCTGGCCTATCTAAGAGGTGATGAAATCCACTCACAAGAATTTGTCTCATGAGTTCATCTTGCAAGTGTTGCATATAACTAGTGGCGTGCTCATTTAAAATAAGCAAATCCACTTTAAGACCTTTTAGTCTTAAGTATTCATGGCCCCGCAAAAGATCTCTGATCATCTCCATATCTTTCTCATCCTTAATGCGAGTCAAGATGATGGGATAGTCTCCACTAATACCGTAGGCCCACAAGGCAGATTGAGTTTTCTGATTATTTTTAATTTCCTGAGTCTGAGGACGCAGATAAGAAGCAAGGTAAAGGATCCGTCCCCCAAGGCGCTGGTAGATTTGTGCTTTCTCTAAAGAGATATTCATATGGCGCAAACTAATCTGTGCTTTAATCCATCCCAGTTTGGCCTGACGATGGAAAATACTTTGATCCTGATATTTCTGAGATAGACGCAAGGCCTCGTCTCTAGAAAATACCATTCCTGTTGAGAACACCAGGCGTGCTCTTTGATGAGGCTTGATGACAACTCTTCGTCGCAAGGAGAAGATGGGATCAAGTACTGCTCCGCTGGTATTGCTTAAGCCGTGTCTATCTTCCAAGGCGAGAGGATTTCTTACATTGCGCCCACGCCCTAAAAATTTACTTCGGTCCGTTTCAAATTCTAAATCTCCAACTAAATCGCCTTGAACAGTTAGAAGATGTAGTCCCCAAACTTCCCGCTCATGCTTTGATCTCAGCCTGCGGTTTGCAAGAAGGGAGCAAGTTTTAGGAAGAAATTCTGTTTGAATAAAAAGATTACTAAAAGTCGGATGAGCGGCATCGTCTTTGGCCTGAGCTAAAACCACTTCCATGTAGCTTGTGACTTCAATTTCAACATCAGATTCCGTGTTGTTGGTGATATTGACTCTTCTCATCTCTACGTTATCTTCTGATGAGACAATAACTTCTGTATGAGTGGAAATGCCATGCTCTTCACGAAGAATCTCGATTTTATCTTCTGAAAAATGGGCTTCGTAAAATCTCGGCTTGCTGGCAGTAGGCTGATGTCCAGCGGACCAAGTTTTGCCAGTCGTCAGGTTTCTTAAATAGATAAACTGACCCCAATTGTCTTGAGTGGGATCTTCCTTCCAGCGAGTCACCATTCGCTCTTCGCACTTACCATAACCAGATCCAGCGGTGGTCATCATGACTGAGTAGTTTCCGTTCGAAATTATCTGAGTACGGGGAATTGATAATGTGGGATCGTTATAAATCCGCGTCTGATGATTTTCAGTGAGTCGGGCAAAGCTCTCCACGTGTGTTTCTTCTGCACGGGGTTTTAAAATAGGACTGATCGCCGGAATTCTTTCTTGGAGTAATAGTTGCACGGCCTTCACTCTTGGTTCTGAGTGAAAGCGCCTTTGCATGACAAAGCGGTTCAGAAGATTATTGATGGAAATTAAACTCATGCCCTGGTGATGGGCCATGTAAGATTTAAGAATGATAAATTTTTGATCTTTAAGAACTCGCTCCACGGTGTAATCAATGGATTCATGGAAACCATAAGTACCTAGAACACTCATCTTTTCCATGGCCTTAAGATTATCTAGCGCCTGATGAGGATAAACCATGGCCGCAAGCATCGATGAATAAGGAGAGATCACAAGTTCATCCCGAAGACCGCGCTTAAGTCCCAGACCTGGAATACCAAATGGTCCGTACTGATAATTAAAATGTAAATCCCGCGCGTGATAACCTGCTTCGGAAACTCCCCATGGACTACTTCTTTGAGCACCATATTCAATTTGACGGAGAACTACTGAATCATATGTTTGATCAAGCAGTGTATCTTCATAGCGTCTCATAACAATGAGAGGCATCAGATACTCAAACATGCTGGCACTCCAACTAACGAGTGCACGACCACCTGTCACATTGGTGAGCTGCCGCCCCAGTCTAAACCAATGCTCGTCAGGAACATCTCCTTTAGCGATGGCAAAGAAGCTCGCCAAGCGTGCTTCTGAGGCCAGAAGGTCATAGTAAGAATTATCCCGGCGACTATCAGTTACATTGTAGCCAATTGAGAAAATTTTTCTTTCGTTCTCAAATAAGAACTTAAAGTTCATGGCCTCATAGATTAACTGGCATGTAAGAGCAATTTGTTCCAAGCGATTTTTGAGTTCACTTAAGTTGAGGTTTTCATCATGAGATAATGAGACCACCTGATTAAGAAGACAATTCATCCAGTTTTCAACATCTGATTTTTCTTCAACACCCAAGTTGGCAATGTCTGCTTTGAGATCCAGCAGTTGATTAGTAAGATTTTTCCATGACTGATTTTTAGGGGTCAGTTCAAGATTGGCGATAGAATGATGAATTTTATTAAACGAACCATTGGAAGGTAGAGTAGAACTGCTCTGAAGTCTCTCAAGCTTTTCGGATAAAATTTTAAGTGAATCTTTGAGACCAGCAAAATACTGAGACTGTGAAAGGACTCCTTGAGAAAATTGCAAACAGGCCTGCTTGACTACAACCAGATGCCCGGCCAAGTTGCCGCTATCAACAGTAGAGATATAGCGTGGTAGAAGCGGAGTAAGAGTATGAGTATCATACCAGTTATAGTAATGACCCTCATGTTTCTCTAAGTTTCCCATAGTATCCAGAGTTTTCTCTAGAAGTTCCACTGTTTCCAATAAACCCAAGTACCCTAAGTCGTAAGCAGAAAGTGTAGAGAGAAGTTGCAACCCTATGTTAGTTGGGGAAGTCCTCTGGGCCACCACGGGAGTAGGTTCTTCTTGAAAATTATCAGGAGCTAAAAAATTATTTTCTGCTCCCCCGAATGTTTCAAAGAAGTGCCAAGTAAGGCGAGCATAGCGGCGGTAAGCTTGAATCTGGTGATCATTTAATGGTTCAATCTTAGGATTAGAGCGATTTTTAATTTTATTCAAAATCCAAGGGGCCATGGCCCAGGCCACTAAAAAAGGTGAAGCAATAACCAATGATAAGGGACTGTTGAAAATAATAATCGTGGTGATAACAAAAGCGAATAGGGGACCGGGAGAGAAAAATGAAGACTTCTGATTAGCAAGCTCTTTGGTCTGAGAAAACGTCATCCACTCCAGCATGTGCTTTTTTGATATGGTCATCCGGTACAAAGACCTGATGATGGCGTCCATTTGGTCATAGGCCATATTAGGAATCAAGACCAGCATTAGGAAAACTTGCTCCAGACGCTTGCGCACTTCAATCAAACAGCTCTTTAAATGTTCATTCCAAGTATTCTCATTTTTTCGGAAAAGATCACCAAATGACGGAGCATAAACGGAAAAACTCAAAACTAAAACGATGGTGAGGGTCCAATCAAAGGCTGAGCCTGGGAGTATAGTCCAACCCAAAATTAGCCACATTAAAGTTGCTGGGGCAAGCAAGCTTCTTCTTAAGTTATCAAAAATTTTCCAACGAGAAACCAGGGAGAGATTATTTTTTACCCATTTGCGGTGTTCATTGGGGACAAATGGCAAAAGCCATAGAGCAATCTGCCAGTCCCCTCGGGTCCAGCGGTGAAGGCGCTTGGCAAATATTTCAAAGGTTGGTGGATAATCATCAATGAGTTCTAAATCAGTCACTAGACCCACACGGGCGAAGCTTCCTTCTAAAAGATCATGACTTAAAACACAGTTCTCAGGAACTCTCTCTCCAATCACTTTTTCAAAAGCATCCACAACGTAGAGACCTTTACCAGTAAAACTGCCTTCATTGAAAACATCCTGATACACATCAGAAATGGCCGTGGTATAAGGATCAATTCCTGTGTTACCAGAAAAAATCTTTGAGAACCGGGTCTTTGAAGCAGAAACTACAGAAACACTAATCCGCGGTTGCAAAATTCCGTACCCTTCCACTATACGCTTATGTTCTTCACAATAAACGGGAAGATTGAGCGGGTGAGTAATGGTTCCGATTAGGCGGCGGGCATTCTGTAAAGGAAGCTGAGTATCAGCATCCAAAGTGATGACGTATTCCACTTTTTTAAAGAATTCAAAATCTAGATCTTGATTAAGATATGTTGTCTTAGTACTTCCACGCAGGAGTTGGTTAAACTCCATGATCTTTCCGCGCTTTCTCTCCCAGCAGATCCATTTCTCTTCGGAAGGATTATAGAGTCGTGCCCGATGAAATAAATAAAAACGAGGACGAATTTGAGAATGATAGCGACGATTAAGATCCGCAATACCCTGATGAGCTTGGGCCAGAAGAGT
>CAMDDI010000169.1 GCA_945890905.1 Bacteriovorax stolpii | reverse complement strand
TCAGCGATGAGATAATTTCCATCCCCTTTACGTGCATTACCACCTAAATTATGAACAATTCCACCAATGATATGAGTGGCATCGAGTTTGGCTTCCTGAAAAATGGTGGCGATTAGGCTCGTCGTAGTGGTTTTTCCGTGAGATCCGGCCACCGCAATCCCGGACTTAAGCCGCATAAGTTCGGCCAACATTTCGGCTCTTCTCACCATGGGAATTTGCAATTCCCGCGCTCGGATGACTTCTGGATTTTTATCATCGATCGCTGAGCTGTAAACAATCAAAGATGCATCTTCTACATTGCTGGAAGAATGACCCAAAAATATTTCAGCACCTTTGCGCTTAAGATTTTCTGTCACAAAAGATGAATTTAAATCTGAACCTGAGACATGATAGCCTAGATCAACTAAGACCTCAGCAATTCCACTCATGCCAATGCCACCGATACCGATAAAATGAAGCTTAGTCGTTTTAAGCGAGCCTAACATGGGATTTGATCTCTCGAAGGATTTCAACACAAGTGTTATTACCTGTTTGGAGATTCTTTGAATACTGAAGTTGCTCTTGAGAGGCTTTGAGTAAAAATTCTTGAGTTCGTTTTACAGCTTCCTCATGGGCAATTTTAGGATCAAGAACCTCAACCGTAAAATCTGCTTCATCCCTAAAAATTTCCGCATTATAAAACTGATGGTTATCTGTGGCCTGAGGATAGGGAATGATTAGAACTGGCTTTCGAATGATCGCAAGTTCCGAAACAGTACTGGCACCAGCACGAGCGATCATGACGTCACACCACTCGTATTCCTGCTGAATGTTATCAATATAATTCATGGGAACGTAATCCACTTGAGTGGAAATTTCTGGAGCTTTAGCATCTCCTCCAAGTTGATGATGAATGGAGAGCTTCTGCACCGAGGGATTCTTTAATATATCAAAAATAATTTTATTAATTTGTGTAGCACCCAGGCTTCCTCCGAAAACAAGAACTTTAAGTGTTCCATCAAAGGCTTTAGTCGGTGCTGGTTTAATAGATTTGCGAGTGGGATTTCCCACCAATCTGACTTTTTTCTTTAAACCCTCTGAGAGACCGCGAGTCTTAGAAAAATGAACAAAAATCTTTGTTGAAAACCAACCCAGAAGTTTATTAGTGAGTCCCATGACTGCATTCTGCTCAATGATAAACACCGGGATAAATTGCAGATACCCCGCCAAGAGAGTGGGGCCACAAACGTAGCCGCCAGCTCCTACAATGAATTGGGGACGCTTCATGAGGTAAGAGAAAAAAATCTGAAAGAAGCTTAAAAAGTTGTGAATGATATTTTTAAAAAGCTGAAGAGGATTATTGGTTCGAAGCGGTTTTGAATCCAAGTACCTGACGTTTTGCCCTTTAAAGAGTTTGTAATCAAGGGGGCGCTTTCCAGTGAGATACAATATCTCATAGCCATCGTCTTTAAAGGCTTCACCCACTGCAAGTGCAGCATTGATATGTCCGCCGGTTCCACCGGCAGCTAAAACTGCATATTTCATTTAACTAAAAGCACTCTTAAGTGCTCCCACAGGAGATTGTTTACCACGGGCGCGAACTTCTTTAGCGTCACCTGGTTGAATTTTGATACAGGCAAATATCAGTCCCAAGGCGGCCAAGTTGGCCACAATGCTAGATCCGCCATAGCTAATGAAAGGAAGGTTTAATCCCTTGGTTGGAAGAACACCCAGCACCACACCCATATTTAAAAAAGCCTGAAACCCTATCGCAAAAATAATCGCCGAAACCATAATGCTTCCCACTCTAGATTTAAGCGAGATCGCCATTTTAAAACCAATAAAGATGAAGCCCACAAACATCAGTGCCGTAACAAGTACACCAATGAATCCCAGTTCTTCACCCACCACCGAAAAAATAAAATCGTTATAGGCCTCAGGAAGATAGAAAAGTTTCTCATTACTGTTGCCAAGGCCCTGACCAAAAAATGATCCGTGAGCAAAGGCCAAGAAACTCTGAATGATTTGAAATCCAGATCCACGAGGGTCTTTCCAAGGATCAAGGAAAGCGAGAACGCGCTTCACTCTATAAGGAGCAGCAAGCAAGATCCCGAAAGCCCCAATGAAGCCAACCACAAGAAGCGAGTAGAAATATTTACGAGGAAAAGAGCTAAGAAAACAGATAAAACCAATAATCATCGCCGAAATAAAAAATGTACCGAAATCCGGCTGCAAAATAAAAACGGCCAAAGGATAAACTAATCCAGATAGATAAATCGCTCTCTGCTTAGGAGTATAGCTATTAAAATTTTCAAAGTAGCGGATCGCCGCAAGCATGAGAGTGAATTTTAAAAACTCTCCAGGTTGCAGATTCATAAAACCTAAATTAAGCCAGCGACGAGATCCCTTTATAACAACACTAAGCCCTGGAACCAAAGTCATGGTTAAGAGTAGAGCGAAAAAAGCGTTGATCTTATAGGCCTGTTTATAAAGGTAGAGTATTTTGAGCTTCGAGAATACATAAGCCACGGCGACACCCAAAACAATGTAGATCAATTGCTTAGTGAGAAAGAAGTAGCTGTTACCCATATTTTCTGTGGCGTACATGTAGCTCGCAGAAAAAATCATTATCACGCCAAACAGGCAGAGAAAGAAGACGTTGATGACAAAGTAATTAGTTAACTTTTCGAGTCGGGCATTGGCTTCATTCATATTTGTTACACCGGAAAAAGTTTTGCTCTTTCCAGTGTAACGTAAACTCCTCGAGCGGAGCAATATGAATTAGAGTTGGAAAATGAGTTTCTTGTAGTAGTTACCTTTTTCTTCAAAATCGCGGAACACATCAGTGCTGTCGTTTCCTGGGCAAAGAAGGATGGTGTCACCTGTACGCGATTTCTGATAGGCCAGAAGAACTGACTCATCAAAAGATCCTACCAGGTAAGTCTGAGTAGCATCTCCAAGAATTCGGTTCATGCTCTCTTTCACTTCACCCACCAAAACCAGAACCCGCACTTTCTCACGGATGATATTGGCATACTTATCAAAAGGAATTCCTTCGATCTCTTTACCACCAGCAATCAAGATGACGGGATCCTTGAATGCTTCAAGCGATATCTTAAGCTCATCCATTGTTTCAGACTTAGAATCGTTATAGAAACGAACGCCATTCTTTTCTACCACATATTCTAATCGGTGAGGAATACCAGGGAATTTTTCAATACATTGTTGAATAGCAGAGTCTGAAACCTTCAAAGCCTTGCAAGCAGTGATACCGGCCATGAGATTTTCACGGTTGTTTACCCCAACAATACGCATATCAGTTACTTTAAATTCGGAATGGTAATGAATTTGAGAGTGAATGCGTTTGTCATGGAAATGAGTTCCTTGAATTTCGTTAATCACTCCCAAAGTTGCAAAAGATTTTCTAGAGTACCAAAGAACTTGGGCCTGGCAGCTACGAAGAACTGAGTTTGAAGCCAGTTTATCAAAGTTCACCACAAGATAATCATCAGGACCTAAGTTTCTGGCCACTTTAAGAGCAGTATCAAGATACTCAGCAGATGATTTAAATCGTCCAAGTAAGTTCTTCTCTTCTAGATTAGGATAAACGGCCATCACTGGCTTGAAATTATCCACAGTCTGAAGTTGCTGAGGAGATACTTCAATTACGCAATAATCAATTTCTTCTTTGTTAGGAAGTGATAAGAAATTAATGAACGGCTCTTCAGATGTTCCACCAACAAATACATTCTTCTTATCAACTTTAAGTGTGTAACCAATCATGTGAGAAATGATGGTTCGGCCATGGCTTCCACAAATTGCAATAATGGGTTTATTGCAGTTGGCATAGGCAAAAGCAAAGTCAGAATAAACCTGACGACCGTGTTCTTTAGCTACACGAATTTGCGGAAGATGAGGATCAACTGAAGAAGAGTAAACAATCACATCTGCTTCAATGAAATCTTCGTCTTTATGCTCTCCCAAAGTCATTGTGGGAGTTGGATTGATTTTTTTCAATCGCTTAACTTGCTTATTCAAATCAAAGATCGGTTTGATATCTGTGACTTTAATTTCACAACCAAGCTGAGTGAATAAGTTAATTAAGGCAAATCCTGTTTTCCCTAAACCTACTACGAGGATTTTTTTGCCTTTATACTTTTCCATAGATGCTCCTTAAAAATTATCTTAACTTCAATGTCGCGAGTGCAAGGATGGCGAAAACCAAACTTACAATCCAAAAACGTACTATCACTTTTGTTTCAGGCCAACCTAAGAGTTCAAAGTGATGATGAATAGGGGCCATTTTAAAAATTCGTTTCCCACGAGTTTTAAAAGAAGCCACTTGCAAAATTACTGAAACGGCTTCGATCACAAAGATCCCGCCGATAAGAACAAAGAGGAATTCGTTTTTAGTCAAAACAGCGATTGCTCCTAAACACCCACCAAGAGAGAGGGAACCCACATCTCCCATGAAAATTTCAGCAGGGTAAGTGTTATACCAAAGAAATCCAACACCTGCTCCAATGATCGCTGCGACTAAAACTAAAAGCTCACCAACGTCTGGCACATGAGGAATCAAAAGATAATCAGCTAGTTCTGCGTGGCCGGCCAAGTAGGCCAGAAAACCCAAAGTCGCAGCCGAAGTTATAGTTGGACCAATGGCCAAACCATCAAGACCATCAGTTAAGTTCAAAGCATTGGATGATCCGACAATCACAAAAGCTGCGAAAGGCACATACCACCAACCCAAATCCACAACTGCATCTTTTAAAAACGGCACATAAACTTGAGAGTCTGTGACGTTGAACTTAATCATGACAAAGCTAGCAATCAGGGCCGTTGAAAACTGCCAGGCAAGTTTCTGTCGAGCACTGACACCTTTAGTATTTTTTTTCAAAACCTTAAGATAGTCATCAAGACCACCTAAGAAGAAATAGGAAATAGTAACAAAGAGAACTATCAAAAATGGAAATGAAACAAAGTTTCCACAAATCCCACAGGCGAGAACTGCGCTTCCTAAAATGAAAACTCCGCCAAAAGTCGGAGTACCTTTTTTCTTTTTGTGAGTTTCCGGACCATCTTCACGAATGGTTTGACCAAATTGTCTGACTTTCATCAAAGCGATAAAACGTTTTCCCCAAAAAATCGACACGATAGTGGCAATGATAAAGGCCATGAAAGATCTAAAAGTAATGTACTTGAAGATATTGAACAAATGGTTGGATTGACTTAGCGGGTAAAGCCAATGATACAGCATGTTTATCCCTTTAAAAAAGATAAACTTAAGTTATATCGAAGAGTGACTCCAATTGTAAAGAGCGCGAGCCTTTTATAAAGTGAATTGAGTATTTCTTCAGAAGATTTCTTCGATACTCTTGTTTGAAATCAGCGCTACTTCCACGCATCTGCCCAGCTGGAAAGCCTTTGAGGTAATGATCCGCATAGCGTCCGATAAAATAAACATTGGGGAAACCTAATTGAGCGATGTATTTGGCCACATCTTGATGATACTCAGGAGTTGAATCTCCCAATTCATTCATATCTCCTAAAACAACGCAGGTCTCACTGAGCTTATGTCCCTGAGTTTCAACACTTTCTTTAAAGCCTTGAAGAGCGGCCTTCATTGAAGAAGGATTAGCGTTATAGGCATCAAGGAAAACTGATCGATCTTCGAACTTAATCCACTCTGAGCGATTTTTGGTGGGTTTAAATTCTCCTGCCGCAGCGAGAATAAAACTCTTCATCTCAGGATAGAATTTAAGTGCAATATATACGCAGGTAATCAAATTGAGTTTATTGTGCTTTCCAGTAATGTGATCATTAGTTGCAGTGAGATCATTCATTTTGGCGCCATTATCTAAAAATACTACTTTGGCTTCGGCTTCAGCACTCTCTCCATACCGGATGGTACCAGCGGTTTTTTCAAATCGCTTCAGATAAAAATCATCCATATTCTGAAGGAAAAAGCCCTTTCCATCTGTGCTCTCTTTGATTGAATGGTAGAGATATCCCTCTTCTTCAAACACATGTTCTTCAGTTCCAAAAAATTCCAAGTGAGTAGCACCAATATTTGTCACAAGACCTGCATTAGGGAGAGCGATATCGCAAAGAACTTTGATCTCTCCTGGATGATTGCTTCCA
Organism: Bacteriovorax stolpii; assembly: GCA_945890905.1. Classification (GTDB taxonomy): domain Bacteria; phylum Bdellovibrionota; class Bacteriovoracia; order Bacteriovoracales; family Bacteriovoracaceae; genus Peredibacter. The sequence continues at coordinate 1,465 of CAMDDI010000169.1, read as the reverse complement.
AGTTCTAAAACAACGAACTCAGTTTTATCATGCACACCAAGTAGAGTAAGTGGTACCCCTAAGTGATTGTTGTTGTTTTTTTCTGTGGCAACGATCCTTCCGGGAATAATCGTTTTCAAAATGAAAGAGAGCATCTCTTTGTGAGTGGTTTTTCCATTGGAGCCAGAAATTGCAAACACAGTATTTCTGGGATTAATCTTTTTCCAATCTTTAATATGCTCGTGGGCAAGTTCCTGCAAAAAAATCACACTATCTGTAACCGGAGTAAATTCAACTTTTGGAAATAGCGATTTTAGTGCTTTAACTTTTTGATCGTTAACTTCATCTTGTTGGAAGAAAACGATCGGACAACCCTTATTGAGCAGGTCAGTGATGACATCAAGTGGATTTACTTTTACACCTGGGATGGCCACAAATGCTGAAGGCTGTTGATATTTACGTGTGTCAGTACAAAATGCCAGTTTCTCAATTGTAAGAGAGGGCTGAACTTTTACTGCTGAACAGTTTTTGAGGTGCGAGAGCTTAATCATTTTATCTTCCTTGCCAGAAACATTTCAACTTCTTGAATATCTGAGTAGGGATGTTTTATCCCTTGAATAAGAATGTAGTCTTCATGACCTTTTCCAGCGAGCAGCAGTATCTCCTTTTCTTTGAGATCTTCAAAGGCAGACTGCACAGCTTCCGGACGCTTAGTTACGCGCCTATATTGATAAGCTGGAATGCCCGCCACTATATCATCAATAATTTGGTCAGGATCTTCCGAGCGAGGATTATCACTTGTTACAATGATTTCGTTGGCCCACTTGGCTACAGTTTGGGCCATTAACGGCCGCTTAGAGCGGTCTCGATCTCCGCCACAACCAAAGAGAACTTTTAGATAATATCCTGGGAAGGCTTCATGGATTGCCCGACAAATATTATCCAGAGCATCTGGGGTGTGGGCAAAATCCACTACGATATAGTTACTCTTAAAGGCACGGATGAAAAATCGGCCATCCGGAGGACTGAGTTTTTCATAATCTTGAGAAGCTTTTACTTTAAAGACATCTTCCACCATGGCCGAAGCAACTTCTAAATTATTTCGGTTAAAACGGGTGCTAAAAAAGACAGGCAGTTTACCAGGGATAACTGGAGCTTCTGTAGTTTTTTTGGAAACTTTTTTTAAATTTGAATAAAGATCGACTTGTTCGTGAGGGACAAAAATTTTTGCTTCCTCATTTAACTGCTGAATCAGTAAGCATTTAGCATCAAAATAAGCATTCATTGTTTGATGATAATCTAAATGATCTTGAGAAAATGATAACCAGCCAGCTCCATCAAAACAAATTCCATACAGTCGGTTTTGAACAAGTGCATGTGAACTAGCTTCCATCACACAGAAATCTTTCTTCTGACCATAGATGAATATATACTTACGCAAATAAATAAGCCCTGGAGAATTCATTCCAAAATCTAAAATTGTTTT
>CAMDDI010000168.1 GCA_945890905.1 Bacteriovorax stolpii | reverse complement strand
CACCATATTGAGAAGAACCTTGTGTTCGGGAAAGTTAGCCTTTGCCCATTCGAGATATTCTGGAATGTAATAAACGTTGAACAAGCTTACTGTACAGTACAGAACCAGGTTGCAATTCGGTGTTTTGGCGAACTGATATTTTTTAAGGTTTTCAAAAGTGGTATCCCATTTAGCAGGGTGCCTCTGATACTCAAAACGTTGACCAATATCATCAATGCTGTGATGAATTTCAACAAACTCAAACTGATCAAACCGATCTGAGAAGCGGCTGTCAAAAATTGTCGTATTCGTATTAATGAGAAGAGTCATGGAGCGCGCGGCATCTAGTTCAATACAAAGATCGAGGAGTTTGAAAAAATCTTTTTGAAAAAGAGGTTCTCCACCAAAGATCATCAGACGTTGAAGATTGGGAAGCCACTCTCTCAGAACATCCCAGTTTGGCTCATTCATGAAATTATCATACTGACGGTACCAACTAGCGCGATCCATTTTAGGATCATCCACATACTCATTCATCCAAAGGGTTGAATGGTAGGGATCGCAGATGCGGCATTTTAGGTTACATATGTTACCAAGTTTAAGATCAAGAATTCTGGGTGACTTAAGCTCTGCTAATTTTTCCGGAGATCTCAGGTCATCGTGGCTTCTGTTTTTAAATTCAGACTGGCGCATGCTCTCAATTCCAGCTTTCTCCTCTTCCCAGCAACGGTTACAAAATGATGGCTTTTCCCCTTTTAAAAACTGCTCACGAAGATCACTGGCATATTTGGAGGTCCAGATTTCATGGAAATCTACGACCTGTGCACGTAGTTCGTAATTATGATCTTGATGGCCATAGTATTGATCAAATTTGCAGCAAGGACGAGCGTGTCCATTCACCCCCACTTCAAGGGAAATCCAAGGGTATAAACAGAATTGATCCTCAAAATCACTCTTCTTCATTGAGACTCCACTCCAAAGTTTGAAAAGCTTCTCGTCTTTTTTTGGCATCTTTTATTTTATCGAGTTGATCGTAAGCCGAGAAATTAAATTAGGATAGTCCGAAATTGGCCACATCAAATAATTCACTCTCAGGAGCTGCTAACTTCAGAGATTTTACTAACCCTATAGCAGATCAGGTCGATGCTTTTTGGTGAGACGAATCTTTTCGTGTTTCTGCCACTCTTCAATCTTTTTATGATTCCCTTCAGTCAGCACGGATGGCACTTCCATTTCTTCAAACTCTCTAGGCTTTGTGTACTGAGGAAACTCAATCATCCCATCTTCGAAAGAATCGGCTTCACTTGAGAGCTTATTACCCAAAATCCCCGGAACAAAACGAACCTCGGAATCAAGCATGGTCATTACCGCCAGCTCTCCTCAAGGTGTAAATGTTTACCGAAATCAAAATGGTGCCACTGCCGTTCTTCCTGAGGGAAGATACAACATGACCGGTGCTGATCGGAACATGTTGAACGATGTCGTCAGTGGGGAGAGACCTGGAAGAAGTTTTCAACACCGGAGCGTTTCAGATGCTACACCGGATGAGCAATTAAGATTAAGCCGAATCGATTCAGAGAGCTTGTTGGATAATCCCCAGATCAACGAGTATGTTTTGGATGAACTCACTTCCTTGGATGAGCTCTCCGTCGCCCAACGACAGGCCCGGACTCAATCCCTTATTGTCAAAGTCAATAATTGGGAGAGTCCGACAAACTCCTTAACCCGACTAATGGTTTCTGCTCGGTCCTCCAGATATAATCGTGACGTCCAAAGATACTCAGCTGAATACCGAAGGTCTCATCCGGAGGCAGGGGACGCCACAGTTTCATCTTACGCTCAGAGAGCGTCCAATCAAAAACGTCAAAGAGTCATTGAGCTTCGAAGACAACGCAGTTCTTTTAAACCGAATCAGGCAAACCTTCAGGCAGGGACGATGTTCGCAAGAAGCGCAGCGGTCTTTGGTGTTGCGAACACGGGAATTAGTTATGCCACTGCAACCTGGGATCAAGTCAAAGACCTAGAGTGGGCGAGCCGCCTAGGTTACGAAATGGTCATGGCCTACTTTATGAGTTTATGAGGTGCTAAGATCACCTCAAAACCTGATTCAAGTTTCTTCCAGAGAGTGACGGCACATAATCTTCTGCAGTTTAAGTATTATGTTTTTGAAGCAGGGATTTATCAGACATTTTTTTCTGGTGGTGAGGCAGAAGCTCGAAGAAAACTCGACGAAATGATGGCCAGTCCCACGTTTGCTCAGGATATGAATGAACTTGAAGCTTACCTGAACAACCGCTCCCAACTGCAAGAAGTCGTCGATGGTGTGGGGGACTTCTCAAATAACTTTGTGAGAACTCTCACCGGACGAGAAGATACGCAGGATCTTTCAGCAGAAGAAATCTCTAGGCTCAGTCCAGATGCACTTCAGGATCCGGTGATTCAAGAAAGGCTCATGGATCTCATCGATGATAAGCTCCATTTGGATAACGGTGGAGTGAGCGGAAGCATTGCTTTAGACCGTTTAGGTTTTAACACAACTTACAATCTTGCAAGCATTCCGGTGAACATGGCCATTGGTGTGGCAACCTTCCGTGAGGTCTGCGGAAATTTGGATAATCCAGCAGCGGCGATTGCGGCCTTAGGTGCGATTACCATGACCAGACAATTTACTGCTGGATACATTTACTATCGAACAAAACAGGAAGCTATTAACCAGTAAACTTAGTAAAACATTCCATTACACCTTTACGTAAACACCGTGCTGGCCAGGCGCTTAAGTAAAAGTGTGTAGGAACCATAAATAATTAATCTATTCTAGGTTGAGATTATGTAGTTTCATATGGTTGCGCTTGTTTAAATGTAATTACAGGCACCCATAATTGTTATTTGGGTGCTAAAGTTTACAAAATTAAAACCGATGCTATAATGTAATTAAACGCACCCATTGTAAGTTTCTGGGTGCTGGAGTTTACATGAGTCTAGAGTCAGATCTTAGAGCAAAATCATCGTTTACAACGGATGAAGCCAAGAAACATGGCCTTTCTCCTCGTATGCTCTCTTACTATGTCTCAAAAGGTCAGATTGAACGGCTTTCAAGAGGTGTTTACCGCTTTAGCGATTACATGATTAAAGATGCAAATCTTCAATGGGAAGAGTTGTCTGTTGCGGCTCAACGAATTCCAGGAGCCGTGATATGTCTCATCTCTGCGCTAAACTACTATGGACTCACTGTTGAAAGAATGAAAGAACATTGGATTGCTGTTCCTCATTCTCATCCACATGTACATTTTCCTATGACTCGTATCATTCGTATGCGAAACATGTCACTTGGAGTGCAAACAAAACGAATCGCGGAAATAGAAGTTAGGATCTTTGACCCAGAGAGGACGATTGTTGACTCTTTTAGACTTCTCGATTTTGAAACGGCAATGAAGGCACTAAAGCTTTATCTTCAAGGTAAGTGTGGAAGGCCAAATATAAAAAAACTAAATTTGTATTCAAAGGAATTGAGAGCGGGTGTTAGTAAATACCTTGCTCCACTATTGGTATGAGCAAAGCAATTGAACAATCAGTAAAAGAAAAATTGAAAAATATTTCGAAGAAAGAAGGAGTCGCATTTCAAATCCTTTTGGAGACACTATTCCTTGAAAGGTTCATGGTTAGACTTGCAACTTCCAACTACAATAAGAATTTTATCTTTAAGGGTGGAATGTGCCTTGATCAGTATCTTGAAATGGGACGGGAAACTCGGGATCTTGACTTCTTAATGCATAAAATTGAGTCAAATGCTGATAAAGTGCAGAAAATCTTTGAGGAAGTTGCTTCTATTAAAATAAACGATGGTTTTGAGTTCATAGATATTAAACTTGATCTTCTTTCCGTTGAGCATAAAAAATATCCTGGCTATCGTATGGGTGTTACAGGGAAACTCGGACAGATTAAGCAATTAATTACAGTCGATGTGGGTGTTGGGGACGTTGTGAGGCCAAAACTTATTGAAGTTGAGTTATTACAAGACAAAGGTCCTATTTTTGAAACGTCAATTAAAGTGAGTGCTTATCCGCCGGAGTATATCTTTGCAGAAAAGTTTGAGGCAATTATCCATCTTGGAGAATCAAATGGGAGGATGAAAGATTTTTATGATTGCGTGCAGATCATTCAAGAAGCTTCAATTTCAAAGGAAGAATTTAAAGAAGCGATCGAAGCAACTTTTTCGAATAGAGGAACTAAAGTTGGTCTGATTCCGGATCACACTGATCAGCTCGCTTTAAGATGGTCAGGATTTGTGAGAAAGAATAAAATCTCTAATGTAGAGATTGGTGAAGTGATCTTAATGATTAATGAATTTTTGCAAAAGATAGGTGTTAAGGATAAATAATTGGCAGTTCACAATTTCAGTGTTGAATAATCTATAAAGTCGTTTTCAGTTTATTTGCCTAAGGAACTTTTTAAAGAAATAAAAGTTACAGCAAAGGATGTGAAGGAATGGAACAAGTTTATAATGAAATCAATTTGAGTATGGTTCTTTTAAAATCCGTGGGAGTATTTATTTCCTTAATAGGAATTGGATATTTTTTTAAAGTTCGTCCTGTGTTTCATCCTCAATGGAAAAATGTAATTGTACTCGGATGTGTCTTTGGCCTATTGAATGCGGGATTAGTCATATCGTTAGGTCAAATGGCATTTTTTGTGACACCTGTTATGTCGATTGTTTGTATTGCTTTGTTCTCTTTTAACAAGTTTCCACTTTATAAGATCAAACATCTCTTCGGACTTCTGACAGTTTTTGTTTTTTCTTCGGTGACATTTTTTATCGGTATTGCGGGAACATTTTTTCATCTCGCAGTCGAAGGGAAGCTCTAATTGTGAAGAAACAGCGGACATCTTAGGTAGGATGAACGAGTTTAAGAACTTCAACTTTGGTGATAAAGAGATTCCAAGTGAGAACATGGACCTCTGGAACAATGCGGTTGGGCGTCGTTACGGTAAAAAAGCCAAAAACGGAAAAGAGCTTTTTGACTTTTTGCTGAAGGCGCTGAAAGCGGGAGAGTTGATTATTGATTTAAAGGATAAAAGAAAATACAAGGGCGAGAAAAGCATCAAGCGGATTCCAAAGTCATTCGTCATCAAGATCAAAGAGACGAAGACTGGAGCGAATATCGAGTTTTTTGATGTTCGCAAGAAGGTTCTCATGACGAAAGAGAACTTCATCTCGGCAATCAAGCATGGAAAATATCCTGGGTATGCCGTCAAAAAGCATCAGTCAGGTGAAATTCCTTATTCTACAAGAGATAGGTTTAGTTTTAATAACCTTGGTTAGACTACACATGGAAATAGTTTTGTGGTAGCATGGTGATGCTCTGGTGGAAATTCAGAGTAGGTATTGTGAAAGTAAAATTTCGCGGAAATTCACAAAATGATTTGAAATCCACTGGCCGTGGCTATTTTGGCTATTTTGGCTATAAATGCTTTCTAAGTTTTAGTAATTAAAGTCCGCCGACACCTCCACCATCGTAAGATATAAATCAAGCTCCACAAGGGGCTTTTTTTATTTTAAAAAAATCAATTAGTTGAAAACAGTTCAAAACGGGGGGGTCCAATGTCGTTTGTATTCACTGGCTTTAGTTTTTAAATAAAGTAGATCTAATAAACACTTCCATACGAGTTGACATAAAACAAACTTTATTAGAAAGTCCGCGCATGAAAAAATCAATTTTAATTCCTAGTTTTTCAGCATTATTCTTCCTCATCTCAGGTACTGTTCAAGCAGAAAATCTTTGCCTTCGCCGTGCTGAGGCCCGCCGCCACACGGCCATAAGTCAGGCCCGTCTGACTTACGTGAATCGAGTGAAAAGTTGCAATACATTGCCTTCTCCAGATAGAGCAGAACAATGTATTCAGGTTGCAAGAGGGACTTTTGAGCGTGATTCTCAAACTGCACGTGCCCAGTATGCTAGAGATGTTCGAACCTGCGGCACAGAGAGCTAAACCAAACCCACTATCGTAAGATATATTCAGGCCTCCGCAAGGGGGCTTTTTTATTTTAGTAATATCAATTAACTAGACTTAGAAGCTCTCGAGTCATTTGCCTAAACTGCCGTTCTAAGGTATCTGAGGCTTCAACATTCCTTCGAGGTTTTTGTGAAGTTTTTAACAAGTCTAATTTTATTGTTTTTTATAAGTAATACTCTAGAGGCCCAAGACCAAAAACCAGAGACATTTGTAATCACAGCAAAAGAAGATAAGACCAGGTTTAAAGAAATATTAGAGTCCACTAAAATTGGTTTAGAGTTTCTAAAAAAAGATTCTGGCAATTTTGACGGGTTATTGCCTCAAAGTGACTTCTCAGCTTTAGAAGAGATCTTAAAATTAAATAAGTTTGAAGACTTTTTGGAAAAGTCTAAACCAGTAAGAATCGTAGTAAAAAAAGAAAGTGAAAACATCACTTCAACATACGCTATTGATCCTACACACTTTCTGGTAACAACATTAGGAAAGTCCATTCTTGAAAGTCAAAATGAAGGTAATATAAAATCAAACTATCAAGACCTCTATGAAAACCTAGAGCCGCTGGAAAAAAACCTGTTTGTGTCTGCAGAGAATGTTTCAAAGTTAGATCAAAAAAATGCAATGCTACAGTATGAAAAACTATTAAAGGCAATACCTAAGCTTCAAAATGCCAGAAAGACTAATGAGCAATCTTTAACAAGCGCTTCAATTAAATCTATTCCAAGCTTAGATTGTTTAAGTGTTACGGGCTTTGATATTTACAGCGGTGATTCTGGTCGCTGGTGTAAAGCAGAAGACTTTGCCACGAATTCACTTGTTGGTAAATCGAGACTGATTAATTCTGGAAAAATCAGTTGCGTGAAGGACCAAGGGAGACGTGGTACTTGTGTTGGTTTTGCAATCGCTGGAGCGATCGAATCATTGGCCCCAAGTCGAAATTTTTCTGAACAATACATTTACTTCAAAGCTGAGGTCATGAGCGGTGGTAGTCGATGGACTTATGGTTTATATACTCCGTGGGCACTGTCAGATTTAAAAAACCAAAACGCAAAAATTCCTTTAGAAAAAGCTTGGGTGTATAATTATTCTTTTGATTTGGATATGGATGAGGGTCCTTCTGGCTCATTCATGAAATACCCAAATTCTTGTAACAGATATGAACCGATTCGAGATTTTCAGAATTCTCAAAATCAATGTTCTGACCAAGCTTTTCAATTGAGTAACTGGTCAAAAGATGATTTCTTTCAAACATTTAGTTATTCAGAACCGGAATTGGTGACCAGTTCTAATCGTTTGAAAATAAGACGAGTTGATGACCTTTGGAGCTTTTGGGGGCAAGATACAACCCTCAGTAATGTTATTGAAACGGTAAATCGAAGAAACTCGCCAAGGCCTGTTATCGCTTCAATTGCTTTAGTCGATTCATTTTACAAACCACAATCAGGTCGAAATAAAGGGTATGTACTGCTAAAAAGTAATCGAGAGGTTGTCGGGCATCATGCAATTTTAATTATGGGGTTTATAAAAAACTCAGATCTTCCAGAAGGCACACCTGCCAATGTGAGTCGTGGATATTTCGTTGTTAAAAATTCTTGGGGAC
>CAMDDI010000167.1 GCA_945890905.1 Bacteriovorax stolpii | reverse complement strand
GAAGTTAAGCAAGAGTCTAAATACATGGACATGGCCTTACACCTTCAATATTTTGTCTCCATTTCACTTTGCACCTTCATATGGATTATCCAGGTGTTGCATTACCCATTTTTTCAATACATTGACCTAAAGCAGTTTTCTCAAAGCATGGTCTTTCATCAAAGGGCCATCTCCTACCTAGTCATCCCCCTTATGCTATTGGAGCTTATAGTTACCATCTATATTGCAAATTATTACGTCTTGACCGTGGTGTTGGGAATCTGGCTTTCTACTTTCTTGATACAAGTTCCCCTTCATAAGAAACTCCTACAGAAAAAAGATTTACTGATCATTGCAAAGCTTACCAAGTCCAATTGGATCAGAACCATTTTATGGACTCTAAAACTTGTCATAGTAAGCTTCGGACTATAAAAACTAGTGGGACGGAACTTCTATATTACGGACAAAGATTTTTGTCAGTTGATCTGTATGATGGGTGAGAAAAACAAAATATTCACTAATCAGATCGGGATGAGTAATTTTCTTTTCACTCACCTCATTCATGACAGATTCAGCTTCTTCCATAGATGAGCAGAAAATAAGATACTTCCTGTCTTTGACTACTGGCACGGGAAATAGGTAAATACGTCCCTCAATTTTTGTAACTCTTAGTTCCCGCATCATAGAACGGCGACCTTAATCTAAGTCAATAATTTTAACTTTGATGGCAGAGGGCCCTTTGGGTCCTTCACTCACTTGAAATTCTACAATGTCTTTATCTCTGGGAATATTTTCCATGCATGCAGACTTGTGGAAAAATAAATCATCCATCTCCTCGTGAGGTGCGATAAAACCAAAACCCTTTTCCATATCAAAAAACTTCACCACACCAGTAAATGTTTGTTCCATATTCACTTGTGTCTTACGGTCCACTTCTTGAATCTGAGCTTCATCCCAAACAATTTCATGAATGGTCACAACTTTCTCGCCTTTATGAATTCGCTCCAGCTGAGTACGAACAGCGTGCTCGCTTTTATTATCCACCAACATATCTTTGCGATTGCGATTTTTGGTTTTAGTCATGTCGTATTTTACTAACTTCACATTAAGCTTATTCATCCATTTCCCCTATTAGGGGAAATTATCAAGAGCCTTAAGTTATGGGAATTAAAAAAAGAAGCTGCATACCATTAAAGTATGCAGCAATTTGATTATTTAACGTCAAAGCGGTCGAGCATCATGACCTTATTCCAAGCTTTTGCAAAATCAGTTAAAAATTTCTCTTTACCGTCTTGAGCGGCATACACTTCAGCAATAGCGCGAAGCTCTGAATGTGATCCGAAAATGAGATCCACTGGAGTGGCAGTCCACTTCACTTCACCAGACTTGCGATCCACTCCTTCAAAAAGACCTTCAGTTTTTGACTTCTGCCATTTTGTGGACATATCCAAAAGGTTCACAAAAAAGTCATTGGTAAGAGTTCCTGGTTTAAGAGTTAAAACTCCATCCCGAGAAGCTCCTGTGTTAACATTGAGAACTCGAAGTCCACCCAGAAGAACCGTCATTTCTGGAACAGAGAGAGTTAACAAGTTGGCCCGATCCACCAAAGCTTCAGTGGGTGAGAAATTTGATTCATTTGAATAATAATTTCTAAATGCATCGGCTTTGGGCTCAAGTACAGAAAATGATTCCACATCAGTTTGTTCTTGAGTGGCATCCATGCGACCACTCACAAAAGGAATGGAAATTTTATTACCCGCAGCTTTTGAAGCCTGCTCAATCCCAACAATTCCTCCTAGGACAATCACATCCGACAGAGAAACTGCATTACCAGATTTACTAAACTTCTTTTGAATTTTTTCAAGACGTGGAAGAACGCTGGCAATCTCTTCAGGGTTATTCACTTTCCAATCTTTCTGAGGAGCAAGACCCAGGCGTGCACCATTGGCGCCACCACGCATATCTGTGCCGCGGTAAGAGGCAGCTGCTGCCCAAGCAGTACGGATGAGCTCACCACTTTTGATTCCAGAGCTTGCGATAGCGGATTTTAAACTCGCGACTTCAGTAGCATTCATTAAACTTTTTTTACGGGCCGGAATCGGATCCTGCCAAATAAAAGTTTCTTTTGGAATTTCTTTTCCTAGGTAGCGCGTGCGCGGGCCCATATCTCTGTGAGTAAGTTTGAACCACGCCTTGGCAAAGGCCAGCTGAAACTCTTTAGGATCTTTTAAGAAGCGCTCTGAAATTTTTCTATATTCAGGATCAACCTTTAGAGCAATATCTGTGGTGAACATGATGGGTGCGTGACGCTTAGATTTATCATGAGCATCTGGAACTAGATTTGCTGCTTGACCTTTTTCTGGAATCCACTGAGTGGCCCCTGCAGGACTTTTTGTTTTCACCCATTCGTATTTAAATAGATTATCAAAGTATTGAGTCGTCCAGCGAGTAGGATTAATACTCCATGCACCTTCAAGTCCGCTAGTGAGAGTATCTTTACCATGTCCACTGGCGCATTTATTTTTCCATCCGAAGCTCTGCTCTTCAAGAGGTGCACCGGCGGGAGCTGCTTCCAAACATTTTTCTGGTTTCACTGCACCATGGGCCTTACCAAAAGTATGTCCACCAGCAATGAGGGCAATTGTTTCTTCATCATTCATGGCCATCCGGCCAAATGTTTCACGGATATCTTTTGCCGCTGACAATGGATCATGATTGGCGTTAGGTCCTTCTGGATTGACATAGATTAAGCCCATCTGAACTGCGGCCAGAGGTTTTTGAAGTTTGCGATCTCCACTGTAGCGCTGATCATCTAGCCATTTTTTTTCAGCTCCCCAATACACTTCATCTGCTTCCCAATCATCAGTACGGCCACCAGCAAAACCAATAGTCTCAAATCCCATGGATTCGAGGGCAACGTTACCAGTGAGAACCATCAAGTCGGCCCATGAAATTTTATTTCCGTATTTTTGTTTGATTGGCCACACTAGGCGGCGCGCTTTATCGAGATTAGCATTATCGGGCCAACTGTTGAGTGGCTCAAAACGCTGCTGTCCTCCACCCGCTCCTCCGCGTCCATCAAGAGTGCGATAAGTACCAGCACTATGCCAGGCCATGCGAATAAAAAACGGACCGTAATGTCCGTAATCAGCAGGCCACCACTCTTGAGAAGTTTTCATCAATTTTTCGATGTCAGCTTTGACTTGTTTAATATCGAGCTTTTGAAATTCACGGACGTAATCATATTTTTCGCCCATTGGATTTGATTCAACTCCATGCTGACGAAGTGGAGACAGATCAAGTCTCTCAGGCCACCAAAACTGATTGGTTGGACTTTGCTTAGCTTGGATCGCATGTGGTGAATAACCGTGACCGTGAGGATCCTGGGCCCATCCTTGGGGCATGATTGCGAGGGTCAACAATGCGCCCGATAAAAATTTAGTTATCATCAGAATGATTCTCCTTGAAAAAAGTTTGTGTGATTTTGATGGATTGATCATCACCTTAAATTGCCAATAGATCCAATATTTGAAATCTATGAGGCAATAGATAAAAGCTATACAGTATTTACATGGTGGGTTAAAGTCAAACCATGGATGATTTCATAGCTAAAATTTTAGATACCCTTAAGACTAGCGGCTTTCCGCACAAACGCGTATCTCTTCCCACTGAGCGTATGTATGAAGCCGCGGACAACAAGGGATTGAACTTTAACCAGGTCCTCGAGCAACTTAAAGCTGAACATCAGATTGAGGCAGAGATTAGGACAGAGAAAATTATTTTTTCTCAAACACTCGCTCAGAATCCTCAAGACATGATGAAACAGGCCCAAGAGATGATGGCCAAGATGAATCCCACCGAATTAAAAAAAATTCAAGAAATGTTTTCCAACATGACTCCTGAACAAAAAGAAGAAATTTTAAAGAAAGGAAAAGATCTCGGAATTTTATAACTTCACACTCTGCAAGGTGCGAAGAGAAAATATAACAATATTACTTATTTTCATGCTAAAAGGTGTTCATGAAAAAAGAATTTAAACTCACTGATCCTAAGAAAGCACCTGCTCGCCAGGTAGATTTTGTAAAATTTGAAATTGGAAAATACGTCGCTCGTGAGCGAAGAAAGACTCCCGCAGAAGGAGCCGACTTTTGGGACTTTGACTGCAAGCTTGGGAAAGACAAAGAGAGTGCGGTGGTCATCCATGTTGAAGAGATCAATAAGGCCATTGATAAAGTGGTCAACGAGAAATCAGAGGTTTTTTACATCGAAATCCTCGCCAAACCGGGTCGCAGAACCAAGAAGAATATCTAGATGCTTGTGCCCTAAGATATCTTGTTAAAACCAAATCATTTATACTTGTGAGTCATAGGGGCCTCTAATCCTTTATGAACACTACTTCTCAAAGACTCGTAAGCCTTTTAAACCCTCAATTCCAGAAATTCATCAATCTAGATGAGCTTCAGGTTTGTCGGTTAACTGCATAGTCTTTCAAGATAAAACCATCTTAAAATCAAGACTTTCCCCTCATTAACCGACTAGTTATGTATGAAAAATTTTATTGTCCTACTGGCCTTAAGTTCCTTTTCAACTTTCGCCCAAACTCCACCTCCGGGCCCAACTCCGAGTGTAGGATCAATCCTACTGGAAACTGCAAATTCAGGTGTTCCCTATCGGAGAACAAACACAGATACCTCTCGTAGATGCCCAGATATTCTCACCCTTGCCATTAAGAATTATAACGCTACTGAGAGATCAGATGTTACAGAAATTTATCTTCAGGGCCAGAGACGACGTGAGGGATATTTAACCACTGCTCCACTTGATCAGGGTGTATTCCTCCTCGCACCTAATTTAAGACTAGGTAGAAAAACAAAATTGGCCGGAGAATGTGGCTTTGGATTAGGTGTAATATGCAATTCAAAACATGTCACAGAAACTGCAAATAGTATTATCAGTGAATCCAGTGGACGGGCCGCAAGTCTAATTTTGGCCGGATCTCATTCAACTGATATTACATTTAATCGAAACCGAGATATTACTTATAGATCCAGAGGAAATGGCGTACCTGAGTTGGTCTGCACTTATACTCCCGATGAATCCATTAGAGTGGAGCTGGCCGCTCAGGAAGAAAGATTCAGAGAAGGTGTACGCCGAACTGAAGCCTACACTGCTTGGAGAAGCCAGCGTCTGGCCAACGGTGAATCAATCACGCGAGCGGATTATGAAGCCTATCAAGCAACTCTAAGGGAAGCTCCAGTAGATCAAAGTGATCGTCAAAATATACCGGAGAAACAATCCCCAGTGGCGCCTGAGGATCAATCAACTGTGGGTAGACCGCAGTGACCTAGTCTCTTCCACGACATTGACTAGCAATCACTTGCAGCTCAGAAATTTCATTACACGCGTAACTTGGAAGTCTTGCACAAACAGCCTCGATACATGAACTTGAAGTATGTCGGCACATGACTGCCACAGCTTCAACTTCTGAAGCTTCGTTACAAGCGTATTCTGGCAAACGACCACAAATAGTCTCCACACAATTTGGCCCCGCATAACGGCAAGACCTTGCGATTGAACTCAGCTCACTCATTTCATTGCAAGCGTAAGAAGGAAGTTTGCTGCAGACTTCATCTACACAAGCTGCGTTTGTTCCTCGACAGGCTTCTAAGACTTGAGAAATCTCAGACTGCTCGTTACAGGCATAGTCGGGCAAGTGACTGCAGACTGTCTGTAAACAATTCTGACCACCAGATTGTGGTTCATCTTCACAAGGGTGCGTTGCTAGTTTGAGATTAATTTTAAGAGATGAGAATTTCTGTAATTGATATTCAGAGGCATATTTTTGAATCAGCTTACTCATATCCTGAGATGATTTAACTTCTACTTTTGCAAATGCAGAAGTAACCAAAAGCAAAAATACTAATAACAATTTCATAAGTCCCCTCTTTGAGAAATGAATCATATGCTTTAAACCTAACCCTTTTAGTGCTCCATTCATAGTGGCTGTAGACTTTTGTTAGTTTTATGGACAAAGAATTATGAAATAGGGGCCAAAGAGGCCCTAATAGAATTTAGCGCGCAATATAAAGTCATCGTCCCAGACCAATTA
The DNA here is from genome assembly GCA_945890905.1 of Bacteriovorax stolpii. Classification (GTDB taxonomy): domain Bacteria; phylum Bdellovibrionota; class Bacteriovoracia; order Bacteriovoracales; family Bacteriovoracaceae; genus Peredibacter. The sequence goes on along the minus strand of CAMDDI010000167.1, from coordinate 1,526 downwards.
TTTTGGAGTTAGGAAGTGATCTCCTCAGTTCAAGATCACTTCCTAAAATGCTATTTGCCTATTCTACAGACCCCTCAGCTTCACTCATGAGTTCTTTTTTTCCGATCATCCAACACTTGGCCCCGTAACCACCATAACCGCGATTAAGATCAAGCAGACACTTTCTTGTGGCCGCCTGACAAGCAGATCTATGAGTGGATGCAGTTCCGGTGTAGAGATAAAGATGATGATTTCGGCAATCAACCATTTCTACCTTACAAGTAGAATATGTTGGTTGAGGGGGATAACAATCCCGAGGACAAAAATCTGCGGCGGCAAATGAGAGAGGTGAGGCCAAGACTGAGAGACCGAAGGCAAAAAAGAAAGTTTTCATGAGATCCTCCTTGAATTGGACTTCTAGGAGACACCTCAAAACGTGTCAAAGACAACGATCTTTTTATGTGCCCCCTAATAAATTAGGGAGGTGTTAAGAATAAGGAAGATGGTGCAGGATAAAAGTCCGACCGACTAAGGATAGTTAATTGAGTTTTTCGAGGCTACTTTTATTCTGAAGTTTGAATAAGGGAGCATGTAATAAAGATCTAGTGTCCAATTCTAAGACAGTACCCATAAAATATATAGGAAGAGAAGGATTGGTCAGGGGCAAGTGATAAGCTTCCAACTATGAAAGTTATCTTTTTGATTACCCTTTTTTCTCTACCCTTAGAGCTATTGGCCAGCGGCTGCCCGTGGCAAACCTCGGCCGATATTCTTTTAAACAAAATGCCCGAGATAAATGAATCAAAGCTACTTTCAAAAGAAGAAGTCATAGAAGATTTAGATTGTTTAAAAATGATTATTGGAAACAACTATCTTGCTTCCCAAAAAAAACCTGAGGCAAAAATCATTCGGAACTTAATCCATCTCATGATCTTTGCTGGGCCTCAAGAATCAAAGACGTTGATGAATAATATGTTTAATGCCCACAAAGATCTGGTGGACCTTCACATAAGCTATAGTCTAGCACAAGAAGAAAGACGCTTTTTCACTCAAGGTGGTGAATTTGGCCTACCCATCTTTTTTGAAAAAGTTAATGAGTTCTATGAAAACCCTGAAGTCAGTCAACCCTTAAAAGAATGTGATATTCTAAAACCCGTTAAACTTATGGGCAGCGATCGCTTTAAGTTTGTTCTCAAAGATGGGCATCTTCCTAGTGAGACTATCAGCTGCACTTTAAAAGATGGTAAAATAGTCCAGCTGAGTTCATTTCCTATTCAAAATGTGATGATCAACAATGAAGGATATGAAGAAGATAGAATCTATGAACTCAGTTCAGATATCGTTTATATAAAACCTGGAAGCCTCATTAACAAGACACCGGCCCAGCAGGATATTATCGATTTCTTGAAAACTTCAAATAAAAAAATAATTATCGACTTGGTGACTAATCCAGGTGGCGATGATGTCTATGCTCACAGTATGGCCCGGGCGATTTTTACTTCAGATCAGCACATCCCTGGTTTCTCCTATACAGAAATCCTGTCACC
>CAMDDI010000166.1 GCA_945890905.1 Bacteriovorax stolpii | reverse complement strand
AAGGATATGGCGACGACGAAGGCGTATAATAAGAGGAAGCAGAGGATCCACAATTCGCTCAGTTTCGAACTGTGAAAGATTAGAAAGACGTCGACCTTCGTCGTTCAAAGATTTCTCGACCTCAGTCACTTACCTTGTTGTAAGCTCCTTCACTCTTAAAATCTTTCGCCTAGAATCTCTAGCCTTTGTAATCTTTCAGGGGGCTATTCTGAAATGGGCGTGGAAGCCCATACCGGAGGCAAAACTCTTCAACATAAAAGCAAGGTCATCTCTTCATAAGCGGAGTGGAATCTAAATATATCAGTAGGAATATTTCATCTCCTGAAATATAATCGATTCTTTATTACTCATTCATAAAGGGAATTATGAAAATCACAATGTTGATGATGTCGCTTCTATTATTCTTAGCTAGTTGCTCTTCTGCTGGCCCAATTACTGCTACAAGTAACAAGGTCGGAGATGTTAAGGGAGAGGCATGCAGCCGTAACATCCTATTCCTTATTCCTTTATCTTTAGATGACTCGATCCATTCGGCAGCTAAGGCTGGTGGACTTTCACTTATTAGTACGGTCGACCACCACTCATTCACATCAATTATTTATAACTCGAGATGCACTGTTGTTCATGGTGATAAATAGTTTTGATCTGATCTAGATCCAAGCCTACCTAGGCAAATCCAATCCGTAACATTTTACGGATTGGATTTACTTTAGAGTCCCAAGATTCCTGTAAAATAGGCTTTAGTCTTTCCTGTATCATCATAAAAATATTATTGGCGGGGAGTGATCCCAGTCGAAACAAGCCGAATCTTTAAATCTTTATCTTGTCCAACATCGACCATTCTCACAAAATCCACAACTCTCTCAGCTTCGAGTTGTGAAAGATTAGAAAGACGTCGACCTTCGTCGTTCAAAGAAATCGACTCCAGCCACTTACCTTTTTTAAGCTCCTATCGAAACAGGAAAACCTGCGACCTTCTTCGTTGGAATATTGTTTAAGTCGGTCACATGCTTTTTTGCATGCTCCCTTCTCAAAAAATACCCCGCCTTGAATTTCTTGGTTTTGCTATTCCGAAAGGGGGGGGGGCGAGACTCCGCACCTAGAGTCTCTAGCCTTTGTATTCTTTCATAGGACCTTCTTGAGATGGGACGAAGACCCATACCAGAGGCAGAACCCAACCCATCCACAACATAAAAGCAATGTCTTGGGCTTTGTAACAGAGTCTCTGCATTTTAAAGACGAAGGAAATCGACTTGAGGGACGGATCAGAATAATTACTCATGATCACAAATAAAGCACTGTAGTGATCTCTAAATATTTAAGTGGTCTTATTATAAGAAATAAAATTTCGTTATGTATTGATTTTTAAAATACGACTCAGGGATTTTTTTGTATCTAGAATATCTTCGAGTGTATAAGTTTGAAGTTCTTTTAAAAATGCTTCAGTTGCATTTATTATTATGCCCTTGAGTAGGCATTTAGAACTAATTACGCATAAATTATTAGGCCCCATACATTCTACAAGTGCTAGATTCTTTTCTATATCTTCAACTACTCTACGTAAATTAATCTGTTTGGGAGGAAGTGCTAGTTGTATCCCACCATTTTTTCCCTGCTTACTTTTAACATATCCGGCCAAAACCAATTGCTGAACAGTTTTAGTCAGATGGTTAAAGGAAATATCATAAGCATCAGAAATGTCTCGAATTCTAACTAATTTATCAGCAGTTCCAAGGTAAATTAATGTTCTGAGCGCAAAGTCTGTATTTTGATTTAATTGCATAAATTTATTATATCTTGCAATCAACGGCATCGTCTATTATGGTATTTAAACATGTATTTTAAATACTTGTTATAAAGAAAAAGGAGTTCTCATGAGCTTATTTGAAGAAATTGGTGGAAAGCCGGCAGTTGAAGCAGCTGTAGAATTATTTTATAAAAAAGTTTTAGCCGATAAACGAATTAACCATTTCTTTCAAGGGATTCCAATGGATGAACAAATTAAGAAACAAAAGATTTTTTTAACATATGCGTTTGGAGGAATATCCAATTATTCAGGAAAAAGTATGAGAGACGCTCATGCCAAACTGGTTGGTATAAACGATTCACACTTCAATGCCGTTATTGAAAATCTTGGAACAACTTTGACTGAATTAGGTGTTCCCGCTAATTTAATAGGCCAAGCTGCAGCGATCGCGGAGACGACAAGAAAAGATGTTCTTGGATTATAGGTGTCCATTACTGTCGAATTTCCTCGGTGGTGTACCATCCGATTTCCTAGGAATGTGGACCAACCACAGAGCCAGCGGAAGCTGTTTCTGAATCACTAGTCATAATTTCAAAACCCACTCATAAAAGCTAAGACTTCATAGTAGACCCGAGAATTTCTCGGGTCTGCTTTTTTTTACCAGTTTTGTTTTAAATTTTTTCGCGTCATTTTAAAAAATAAAACATTTCAAATCTCTTCACCCACTCAAATCACTAAAAATACTTAAATCAATCTTGGCACACTCATTGCTTTGTTGTTCCCACAAACATCAAGCAAGGGAGTAACCATGCAAAAATTAAAACGTGAAAGGTTCTTCACAGGTGAGAACACAATCATTCTCACAATTCTCATCACTACCATTCTTTTGATGATGATCTCACCCGAAATTGCTATGGCGACCGTCGAGAGTTCAATTAAGGGAGTGGGGTCTAGTCTTCAAAAACTCGCCATCGGTGTCGCTGTAGCATCATTTGCCATTGGTGGTGCAGGGATGATGTTTGGTGCTCAGTGGGGCTATAGACTAACAGTAGGGACAGTTCTTGGTCTTTGCTGCGTTCTTGGTGGGCCAGCGGTGACAAGTTTCTTCTCTGCCCAGATTCGCTAGTATGAGAGCTATTTATCCAAAATTCTTAAGTAAAAAAGCAGAACTTTTTGGTCTAGAGATGCGAGATATTTTTGTCTGCATGGCGATGATTGCACTCATGAAGTTTATGGATCTCTCGGACGTAGTAGTGATCGGGATTCCCATGGGCTACATGGGGGCAAAGTTTTTAAGGAACCTTTTTTTCCCGAGATTTCATTTTTTCTTTTTAGCGCGCCAAAAAAAATACCTAGAGTGGTCTAGGCACAAGGATGAGTAAGGTATGAATTTTCCAATTACGAGAATTGAAGATGAGCGAGTTTTCATTGGTGAGAAGGCTTCATGGTTTTACCGTTTAAAAAGCATAGATGTAGAGCATCTATCAAATGATGGGGTTGAAGGTCTTTTTGAAGGGGTGAAAAACTCACTGAATAGTCTTAAAAATAATGATGAGGGCTTCTCTAAACTCACCCTAACTAAAGAATCAAACCATTTTTATAAGATTTATTCTCTGAATGAGAAATGCTTTGTGAGTACAGATGACGAGACCTTTAGCGTTAACGGCGTAAAAAATGAAATTGAGAAAGACCCCGTTTTTTCTATATTTAATGATACGGACTTTCTTGGCGCTATTGAATTTGATAAGGACCATTTTGTTCTCAACGGGAAGTATTGGAGATTCATTAATCTCTACGAAGTACCTGCAAAGCTAAATTTCCTTCAATTATCCCAAATCGGAGATTATTTCCTAACTTTTAGAAAATATCCAGTCGAGGAAGCAAAGAAGCTCTCAGGTCGCATTAGAAACGTTAACCAAATAACGAGTGATCAGACTTACATTCGAAACATAACTTCAGAGAATGCGTTTCGTGAATCTGAAACAGTTTTAGAGGATCTCATCCAAGGGGATGAAAACCTTTTTGATTTTTGTCTTTGGTATGTGGTGAGAGAGGATAACAAGGTAAGTCTAGACCTTGAGACCAGAAGAATCTCTTCAGCAATTTCAAGATTGGACGCGAGAGGTCTCGTTGAGACCGTAGGCTTAAGTACTATTCTAGAATCCTTTGTTCCTGGAACATATCCAAACTTTAAAAGATCCCATCACGCTACATCGTCCTATCTCGCCTGCAGTATCCCATTTACTACTCAAGAGGTTCACCGAGGAGGGATTGAGTTTTCATCCCAAGGTGGGGGGGCAGTTTATATTGATATCTTTAACCCGTATGCGGCCCTTAACTTTAACGGACTTATTACCGGGAAGTCTGGCTCGGGTAAATCGGTAGTCGCTCAGAAGATTCTTTTTGATTCTCTTGATTCAGGAGTAAAGGGACTAATCCTTGATAAGGGACAATCATTTAGAAAGCTCACCCTGTATTCAGGAGGAAACATCTTCTCTGAGAAGTTTAATCCTCTTCAGTTTAAGAATCCTCATTATCTAAAAGCATTTTTAATGTCCATGATTCCTGAATCAGAACTCAAGATGAAGGATCAGGGGAAGATGTTCTCACTCATTAAAGAATATCTTTCAAGACAGAGTTCTCCGACATTTTCAGGTCTTGTATCTTATCTTGGAGAAAGCTTTGAAGGAATTGAGCACTATTTTAATGAACTTCAAGATTTTATTACAGATTCAGAAATACGAGTGACCGATATTACATATGTCGATACGGCCCTTTATCCAAAGAATATTATTGGCCCCTTGATCATTTATCTCATCGAATATTTTAAGAATATCGATGGGAAAAAGATTTTTCTTTTTGATGAGTGCTGGGAATATCTGGAAAAAAACTCAGATTATATAGAAGAATGCTTCAGAACTTTTAGAAAGCATAACGCTTCGGCAATTGCGATAACCCAAGACGTGGCTGACTTTCTCTCAAATAACTCAAAAGTTGGTCAAGTTATCTATAACAACACCAATCACAAGCTTTTCTTTTACCAAGACACCACAAGCACCCCTCTTATCTTGGAAGAAGATGCCTTAAGAATTCGCTCACTCAAGTCAGTTCATGGATCACATTCTGAATTTTTCTATAAAGATGATTCGATTAGAAAAACAATCCGATTCTACGCAACTCCACTTGAGTATGAGCTCTTTACAACTAAAAGAGAAGATAACCTCAAACTTGAAAAATACATTGAAGTTTATGGGGATTTTCAAGACTTCAAAACATTAATGAATAACTGGGTAGATTTTAAATACTACCACGGGGGAATGAATGCTCATTAAAGCGAGTTTCCTCCTCTTCTTTCTTTTGCCCAATACAAGTACTGCATCCATGTTTGGTGAAGAGAATCTCGTTTTATTTGAAATTCTTAAGTCCTCACTAGATCAACTAGAACAACTGCATGATCTGGCGGATAAATCAGGAAAAACACTCGATAGAATTCAGCAGTACAATACGGCCGTAAGAGATGTTGAATATAAAATCATTATGATTCAAAACTTGGTTGAGACAACCAAGGGACTAGGCGAGAGTGATCCACAGACGAGTCAAGATATCTTAAATCTACTGCACCGGTTGAAAGGCGAGTGTAGATCCATTGCCCAACTACTGCGCGATGAGCGAGAGAAACTCGTATCATCTAAAAAAAATGATAAAGACATTGAGAGGACTCACAAAAAAGCGCGCTCTGATCGGAAGATCGAGAGACATCAAATTTCTGCCTCTACCCATGCTGATGCCAACGTCGCAGAGGCCTCTCGTCAAACTGCAGTTAATACGTCTTGGATACTCAAGAGCACTAATGACATTAAAGATTATGAGAACAGACAATTATCGATCATGAATCGAAGCTATGGCGATCAAAAGGAAAATAGATCAAGGGATCTCGCTCAAGAAATTGAAATGAAGAAATTCTATAATTTTGATTACGGAATTAACTCAAAAGAAGAATCTCGTAAAACTTGTCAGCTTTGTCTGGGGAGTAAGTAATGGGTAATTTCCTCCAGGATCTCCTGCTTCTTAAGACTGCGGACATTGATCAAGTTTTTAGGATCGTAAAGGGTGTTTCGTTCCCATTATTATCAATAACATTCATTCTAGGGGCAATTTATGAAAACCTTGGTGGCCAGAACTTCATAGGTCTCTTTAAACGAATGATCATTGCCCTTTTCCTCATTTCTTTTGGCCCAGGGTTACTTAAATCTACGATGGAGCTTAGTTTTGATATTTCTGGAAAAATTATTCAGTCAGTTCAAAACACGAATCCAATTATTCAGCTCATCGATCGGGCGCGAAAAATTTCACAAAGCGGGAAGGATGTATCTCAGAGTATAGGACTAGTTGATAAGAGTAAAAATGCAGCAAAGGGCCTTTGGGAGTCTCAGGCCTTTGTCTCAAAACTCTTATTTGGAGACGGGATAAGTAGCCTTGTTTTTATTTTTAGCTACGCTGCCCTTATGTTTTTAGGTCAACTTTTTACGATTGCGTATAATTTCTCCTACGTCTCGATCCCTCTTCTGGCCGCCCTGATTGTCTTCCCGCCTACCTTCTCAGTAGCAAATTCGATTACGAGAACGATTGCCTGGGTGTTCCTTATGCCAATCAGCACGACAATTACAATACTTCTCCTTTCGAGCTCATTCTCATTTCCCCAGGACGGGGCTAGCACTTACTATTTCACAACTCTCGAGAATCTGATTAATTTTTGTATCATGGCGCTCATGCTCTTATTTGTTCCTACAATTGTGAGCGGATTTTTATCTGGATCAGGAGTTTTAACTGCAGCAGAGACATTTACTAAAACCACTGTTGCTGCTGCACTTTCTGGAGGAAAGAGTCTTGCCTTAAATGGGGCTCGATCAATTGGAGGCAAGATCGTTTTTGGTAAAGATTTTGGACTCGCAACTTTATCCAAAAGGGCCATGACCTCTGGTCTAGATAATTTAGGCTCAAAGTCTATCAAGGCGAGAAATAGATTAAATGGATCTGGCACTAATTCAAGAGATTCTCACCCAACTTCACCTGCATTAAGTGACAGTGCTCAGACCTCTCATAATTTCCAAAAAGGAAATGCTACTGAGGGAAATCTTGAAACCTCGCCCAGTCAGGGAATAAGTAAATCACATTCATCAATTCTTTCAAGGTCATTAGATAAATCGATTATCGCTACTGACAGTGTTTTAAATTTCAAAAAGAATCAGATAGCAAAAAGGGCAGTGAAGGCCGACATATCGGCCAGTCAAATGCGTAGTTTTCCAACAAACAATAAGACCGAATTATTTAATAAGCACAAACAAAGTGCCCATAAGCAGTTTCATAAGCTTCGTCCCATAGACTATCAAGTTTCAAAAGTCAGAGGGGAAAGCTTTAGAGATCAAGGAATTCCCCAGAAATCTGATTATAAAAGATCCAAATTAAAAACAAGCGGAAGTTATAAAGGAGCAAGAGTATGAGGTTTCATAAAGAAGGGAAGTTAAGTTTATCAAAGCATAAAGATTCAATCATTTTAAGTCTTTTAGTGTTGATCCTCATAATTAGCATTTTTAGCCGGGGAACTTCTGAGAGGCCTCATGTTCTGTCAAAAGGCAAAACTTTAGAATCTCCAGAGCTTGATCAATTTTGCGTGGAATTTATCCATCAAATTGTAAATAAGAGGCTTCAGAAGGGAATGGTTGAGGCAGATATCTATGAAGTATTGATTCAGGAAAATTATAAGGTTTTAAATCTCGTAGGAAGAGAAGAGCCACTATTCTCTCGAGTTAAGGATGATAACTGTGCAGTCGTTATCAAGGATAAGCTTGGTTTAAGAAGATTTGATATTTGGGTTACTAAGTCACTAGAGCATCCATTTTATTACCGAGTTAGAAAAATCGATGAACCATCGATTGAAGGATAATTATGGAGGCCTA
>CAMDDI010000165.1 GCA_945890905.1 Bacteriovorax stolpii | reverse complement strand
CCACTAGCGCTGTAGTCGCCCCAACTTGTATTCTACCTTCTTTATCAACGTAAGAATCAGTGATGGATGGATAAGAACCAGAGACGTAACTCATGAATCCAGCGATCCCTCCGACTCGAACAGTTTGATCGACGGTTCTGATTGATCCTCTAAACGTGGAGGTCCTAATCGTTTTACTATTGATCCCAACGATTCCTCCGATGTGGCCAGCACTAGGAGCTTCTAAGTATTCAGAGATCCTAAGATGTGACATTGCTTTCTCGATAACTCCCATGTTTCGGTAGGCTATTCCCCCAATGGTTTCTTGAGCTAGAATGTCTCCATCTACTTTCACGTTAGACATAGTCCCATTGTTATCGATGACAAGGCCTGCTATAAGATTTGGTTCTACTGAACTGATCAGATCTATGCCCACCGATGATACGTTGCTGATGGTCCCGTCGTTGACGGTGGCAAGGGCTGCCAAGTTTTTATTCGTATCACCGGTTTGGAAGTGGAATCCAGCGATGGTGAGATTCTTCACTGATCCAGTTGTTTCGATCGACGAAAATAGTGAAGACTTATTATCTGAATCAGTACCACCAAATCCGAAAACGATTTTTTTATTTCCATCCAGACTTCCGGATAAAGCTCCTAACTTTGTCATCTCACTCAGATTGATATTTTGAGAAAGTTTGTAGTGACTGGTTAGATCTATCGCCGCCCATTGAATAGGATTACAAATTAAATAAGGTGAGCTTTGGGTTCCGAGTGCAGTTTGACCTGAAAAAATATCTGAGTTGTTGACACTTGATAGGCAATCACTGTCTTCATAGGCATGCCTAGGAAGATCACCTACTTCACACTTCACAAAAGAACTCCCCGTACAAAATGTCGAAGAGCTACTTTGATTCCAAGCTTCAGTAACCGAGACAAAGGTTCCGTCTTGTCCCCCTAGGGCCGATAAATCTTGAACACTAAATGAATCACTAACCGATGGAGCAACTCCAGCGATTCCGCCAATTTCGCAGGCGGGATTACTACAAGTGGTAGAGATTCGTCCGTGAAAGAAGCTGTTAGAAATGACTGAACAGCCAGCATTACAATCTCCTACAAGACCGCCGACTTTATTCTCTGAAGCCGTATCCCAAGATTTCAGAAACATGTCAGAGCGAGAGGAGTGGATGATTCCCGTCGATTCTCCTACAAGACCACCAAGCTGAATTCCTGCGCCGTCGATGAGGCCAGTTGATATGCAATTCGATAGCCCAGATGCTGCTCCAGCGATTCCGCCAACCTTCGATCCCTGTCGAGCGTCTATGGTTCCGTCAAAGCTTGAGTCATTGATCGGCCCAGTTGAAAAACCAATGAGTCCCCCTACATGATTTATGCCTTCAATTAAATTATTTTTGGCGTGCAGACTTGAAATAGGACCTGAGTTTTGTTGCGAAACAATTGAGGCCGCGTAGTCTCCTTCACCTCGGATCTGTGAATTTGTAACATGAATGTTTTGAATAATGCCGCTTGAGTTTGAAATAAGCCCTGCGGTGTTGCTGCCACCTTGGATCTCAAGTTTATCTAGAGTGAGGTTAACTATTTGGCCAGTACCACCTAGACTGATGAAGAATGCAGCATCATCCTCTTCAGTTGAAAATCGGAAGTGCTTTATGGTCTTATGGTTTCCATCAAAATTTCCGGCAAAACCATCAGTAGAGTTTGTACGCACACAACTTGAATCGAAAATTGAACCGATAGGAATAAACGTATCTCCATCATTTAAGCATGCACTGTAGGGTGTTGGTGCCAGAGTTCCGGCCTTGAGGCCAGAGATAAGGTCAAGATCTCTTCCGATGACATATGAGTTAGCAAACTCTGCCCCGTAGTTTGCCTGAAGACGTCCGAGCTGCTGAGGAGAGCAGATTACGAAGGGATCATTTACAGTTCCGAGTCCCGCCGCATATCCAGTGGCAAGATTGAGCTCGTCTGAGATCGCGCAAACATCTGCCGTCTTAACTTGCACTAGCACATTATTTTGAGTCGTGGAGTAGGGGTTCACCTTAATATCGGTCTCCTCGACTATCGATCGAGTAAGTGTGCCTTGAGATTCCGCACAATCGGCCGCAAGAAAAATTTTAATTTGATAAGAAAGTGCAGCGTTTCCATTGAACATAGGGATATTTAAGTCATTGGTGTCGCCAGCTGCAGTGACGTTGAGACCATCAGAAGTATAGCAGTCAGAAGCAATACTCTCTCCCGCCTTTGAATTGAGCAGATATTTAAAGCTGCCTATGAAACCTTTATGATTGTTCGGGCCTAGCATATCATAAGAGCAGTTAGCGGTTGCTGCTAGAGTTGAAAGGGTGGTGTCGCAGAAGTACTGAATACTTTTTGAAAATCTTAATGGACTTCCGTGACCTGGGTCGGTAGTGACAGTCGAACTAAAACAGTTAGATTCAGATAGGGTGAGGTCGATGGTCATCTGATCACCAGACACAACTTGAGACTGAGCAAATGCACAAGACGTAGTGCCTGTGAATCCATTCCCCGCCCAGCCAACGGCTCCGATAAAATAGGTTCCATGCGGGAGAGTTTCGTTAATCTCTCCTGTGCCTGTGAGGATCCGGCTAAAAGACTCACTGGTTGAGAGATTCTTTCCGTAAATGATGAGTCCACCCGCTACGGAGATATTTTGATTTGTTACCACAAAATTAAAATTGGCCTTGGAGGTGCTTTTTCCTGAACAAGAAAAAAGCGAAACGAGAAGAATCAATAAACTTAAAACTCGCATGAGATTCCGTCCTTAGAATTCAACATAGAAACTGCCTTAATTATCTCGCAATTCTGCAATGGGAATTACAATTTTATGAAGAGGAATGTTCTTCTAGGTCAGGCATCTTGAAAAAGACGATTTTTATGTAAAAACGGCAAAAAATGCCGTTTTTTTATTCTTAGCTCAGGTCTATTGCATTCTAAATACCATTTTAAACTTAATTAAAATTTGTAAGTCGCCCCAGCGTAGTAATTTCGACCGAGCGCCCAGTTAATCCCATCCGCTCTTACCCTTGAATAATATTGCTTATCAAACAAGTTATTAATCCCTGCTGATATGATCCATCTTTTATCCAAGTTATAGTCTCCGGTTAGATCCCAAACTGCGTAAGAAGGAATTTTGAAGTTTCTTGTGTTTCCATCATCTCCAAAGTGACGGTCAACCATCACACCCATCAATGCTACTTTGTACTTATCTTCTTGCGAATGAATGATCCCTGCGCGAGTGATGGTCTTGGGAGCGTATTGCGGAGTTTTGTCTTCGAGAGAACCGCGAGTGAAGCGAGCTTCTAGGTAAGCGAGGTTAGCGTAGAAGTTGAAGTTTCCCATTGGTTTTAAGGTAGTGAAGAATTCAGAGAGTTTTGTTTCAGTGGCAAGATCAAAGCCTTTGTGTTCGCCAGCTCCGGTATTTTCGAAGTTTGTTCCGACTTGGCCAAAGGCATTTTCATAACGGATGAAGAAGGCAGAAGCGTCCCAATTAAGCTTGTCCGTTTGACCGCGGTAACCAAGTTCATAGTTGATAGTTTTTGAGGCATCAATGTCTTCAGAGATGGTGGTGATGTTGTCACCTGTAGGAACTGATTCGTTCCAGGTCACGGGCTTATAGGCCTCTGAGAAGTTGGCATAGATTTGGGATTCGTCGTTTACGTGGTAGGCAACTCCAAGGCCCAAGAGGGGAACGTTTTCCGTATCATTTTCCTGGCGTTTTACCGTGGTCGTTACATTTTTTCTTTCATCGATTTTCTGCTGAATGCTTTCAAGTCGCACACCGGGAGTCACCATGAAGTTTCCGAAGGAAAATCTGTTCTCGACGAAGATGGAATTGGTGTGAGTCTCACGCTCTAGTCTTCTAGTGAGAGCTCCGCTGTTGGAGTCGGACTTTGCTCCTGTTTCTTGAGTGAAAGGAGAGAGGATATTGTAGTTTAGGATTCCGGCAGTGAAGGTATTATCACTACTACCGATTTTGTAGTTTTTTAAGTAGCGAGCCTCAGCATTGTAACCGTAGTAAGTCTGGTTCACTATGGTATTGTTTGTTCCAGTGGCAAAGGTTCCAAATCCGGAGCCGCCTTGGCGCTTTGAGTAGCGGCGGTAAGCTGTGGCCCAGAAGTTTATTTGAATTTCTGAAGTATCGTCGAGTTTTGATTCTACACCGAGAGCAACCTGAGCTCGGGAAACTTTTAAGCGGTCATGGAGCTTACTCGCTTTGCTCTGATCATCACCAAATACATTTGTATTCGTTCCAGCGGATTTAGCGAAGCCGCCAGATTCTCCGTGGTCAGAATCGTAACCATTGAAAGAGAGCTTATACTTATTTTTTCCAGCGAAGTGGTGGTTTCTAATTTGTAAGTAGTCAGCTGTGAAATCGGAGTTCACTCTTTGGGGACCTTGTCCCTGACGACGGAAGTATTCGATGGCGTAAGAATTATTTCCTTTTGAACCATAGAGAGCATTATTAGTTGAAAGGAGTTCGTATGATCCTGCTGTGAGACCGACTTTGTGAGAGCTCTTTTGGCCTTTATATAAGGGAGTCGATAGGTAGTTAAGCACACCACCGGGTTGAGGCCCGTATAAAAGTGAGGCTCCGCCTCGAATGAATTGGACTTGATTCATCATCGGAAGTGCTGGTGAATAGTAGTGTGCAGGATAGGCGTACATATCGGCAGGCACAGGGATTCCGTCTTGCAGGAGTAAGACGTTAAAGGATTCGTGTGGGTTCCCGAGCCCGCGGTAGGTGATAGCGGCAAGGGACTCGTTCGGGACTTCTGAAATTAGCAGTCCAGGAGTCTGAGATGTCGCCTGACGATAGTTATTGGTTTGGAGTTGTGGGATTTCTTTCAGAGAAGTGACGGTATTTTTTTTACCAGAGAAGATCTTATTCTCTTTGTTTTCTTCCCAAAAGCCTGAGAACGAATCTGGTCTTTCATCCATAACCTGGATAGCTTCTAGAGTTTCTTGCCCTATGGCCATAAGTGGTAAGAGGAGGATAAATAAAGCCAGCTTGCTCATTGTGTCATGCCTTTTCGTTGGGGCGATTTTTTGTTTGGTATATAAAACAGGCTTTCTTAGATTTTGTCTACTATTGAAGATAAATGCCGAGGTGAAATGTTGCTCCAGAGGAGCTCACTTCACCGAAGAGTCTTTAAAGAAGTCCGAAAGCGAAGATCACTTGAGTCATGGTGCCAAGGGTAGCAATAAATATTTTGCAGCTCGATGATGAGCCTAAAAAATAGAACAAACTTAAAAGGCCTACTCCAATTCGAAAACAATCGAGGGCATTCTTGAAAAGTGGCCATCCTCATTTTCGAGCATCGGCGAGAAATTTTCCTAAAAACATAACTTCTAAAGTTAAATCTAGTTAGGGCAGACTCGGTTGCGGCACACGCGATCTCTGGCCTGGTTAATCTTGTCACATTTATTTTCAACCACTTTATAAACTGCAGCTTGACCACCGAGTCGGGCATCCGCACTATCTAGAACTACACTTACATCTTGCTCGATATCAAATGAATGACCGCGAACGTTTGTATCAATAACTAAGTCAGCTTTACCTGTGCAGTTTGAAATGTGCATGCCTAGATTTGGAAAATGAGAAGTTGGTGAGAAACGAGCACTCCAACTAAAATCATCTTGGTATGGGCCTTGCTTGATAATAAAAACCCCTGAATTTAAATGCTCACTCGGACTGCGACCTGTTCCCATTGCAATACTGCCACCAAGAAAACGATGCTTCGATTCGATGATGCCATATGATTTATCTGTTGGAGCACTGACAAATCCACGGTAATCGATTTGCTGAAGTTCAACTTGTTTCCCGGCCGCTGGACGATAAGCAATCGTAATTTTACATCTACGCTGGGGAGCTATGGCCTTACCCATATCATAATCTCTTGGCCCGCCCTGGGAAGTTGTCTCCATTGATCCATAGAGGATACTAAAAGTTGCATTATCTGGAGAGAAAACAACTGATGTATTGCTTGAATCACAATCTGGTCCAGTGATGGATACGGACTCCACACCCAGAGCAAATGCTGAGCTCGCTGATAAAGACAAGATGGCGAGAAGTAGGTATTTCATACGGTTTCCTTTAAGAGAAAATTTGGCCCCTCATACATAAGAGAGAGGCCTAAAAGTTACTATCGGCAAGAGCGGAACTGGAGTCTGTATAAGAGACCAGTGCTGATATCTGCGGAATCCACAGTGGCGATCGCGTCTAGGCCATCACTATTTTGCAACATGATTGAAGCATTGATTCGTAAGTTTGTTTGAGCTCCGCAAGCAGACCATACTTGCGCAGTAACGATGAGATCATTTTGGATGAGGTAGTCAGTATTTTGCGAACCTACGAAACTTCTCTGCATTCTTGGGCCTTGCATGTTGGCAAAGAAATATTCAGCAGTGAAGCGAGCACTCGCTCGACGACTAGGTAAACCTACAAACCCACGGTAATCAACTGCAACAATAGATACACTATATCCATTTGGAACGCTGATTGGTATGGCAACGTTACAGCTTTTACGATCAAGTGTTTTTCCAGAAGAAGGGCCAGCTTCAGCAACAAATTGATCAAAGAGAATTGAAAGTTGTTTTTCATCTGGTGATAGTGTTGCCGATACAGTTCCTGACGGACAACCGTTACCACCAGTGCTTGGGTAACCTAAACGCAATCCCACTTGTGAGAATGCTGGGAGGGTTGCTGAAAGAGTAGAAACGAGAGCGGCGATTTTCAAGATGTTCTTCATTAAAATTCTCCTTAGGTGTTTTTTTTCGGACATCCTGTCCTCGTTAACCAACATCTACCAATAAGATTTTTTTGGTGCAAGACCATTGTAAAAATGTGATTTTTTGTTAATTAAGTGGGGCCCTAAAGACACCAGTACCAAACTACCTACAAATTTCAATTTCAAGAATTAGATATTATTTTTATAAAAAACGCAGGCCATCCTCCACGTTTTCTCCAATGAAAAGCGACATAAGTCTTATCTTTTAAGTGACAATAATATTCACAGAGAGTCACGTTTTTTGAAGCACTCAAGGTGCGATTTGATACCAGTATGGATAGCCGAAATTATCGCAACATCAGTATCAAGATTTAACTTTAGCGGTGAGGCTTATAAAAAATTTCTTAAAAACTGATCATTTTGGTCACGTTACTTTAGGTTTCTTTCTTTAAAGTAAATCCAGCTCCCCATAGTTTACTAATTGGGCAAATTTCGCCCATTTTTCTTTAGATCTATCTCTTAAAGCTTCATGCTAAATTATTAGTGTCGACTTAAGTTTAAATAGGAATAAAGGGGATAAAGAGTGAAAAAGTCATCAAGTTTAATTGGTTTTTTATTATTGTCGTTAGTGGCATGTTCAAGTCATCAACCAAAAAAAGTAGCTGAAGTGAGCCAAGTTGAAGATGGTGCTGGCCGAACGATTGCTCAATACCCAGCTCCAACAAGCCAGTGTCCAATTCCTCAAGGATATGTTCTTGAGAGCACTGTTGTGAGTAAAGTAAATCAAGACTTAAATCTTACTGTTCGAAGTCAAAGACCTGTAGAAGGTTTTGGTAGTGGTCAAAGAAATTGTCTTCAAAACGTTTTAAGTACTCCCATGGCACAGTCCCTTGTGGAAGAATGTAACGCTAGAGCTTTTTATATTAAGAGATGTAGTATGGTGGCCTTACCAGGTGCAACCTTTGGT
>CAMDDI010000164.1 GCA_945890905.1 Bacteriovorax stolpii | reverse complement strand
TATCACAGACACTGGTTAAATATCATAAAAGGAGATTAACATGAAAAAACTATTTTTAACTATGGCCCTCGTTGTGGCTGCGCCTGTTTTTGCTCAACAATTTCCACCGATGGAGAGACCAATCTTTCCAAAAGTTTGGAACTTCGGTAACTCAGTACAGTTAGATATTTGGAACACTAATCGTCGGGCTGTTAGCTGCATGGGGCGCATTTATATGTACACAGCTGCAAACCAACAGCAGTCTGAATTTGTAAGTGAGTATGTTTGGGGAATGGGTTCAGTACTTCGTACTTACCGCCTCAACAATCCACAAGACAGAATTGTAAGTGTTAACCACAGTATTTTCTGTAACTAAGGTTTTTTGAAAGCACTTCCTTATCTTGATATTCATTCTCACCGCAGACTTCCTCTTGAGGAATCAGTCGCGGTGGGATGTTTATCCATGGATGAACTCAATTTAGAAACAACCCATCAGTACACATCCGCTGGAGTTCATCCTTGGTGGATTGAGGATTATTCTGCCGAAGAAATTGAGAAGTTAAAAATTCATGTGGCCAATTTGGCCCATGCCCACAAACTTTGGGCCATTGGGGAAACTGGAATTGACCGAACTCTCCCTGAACTAATGGATCAGCAGATTGAACTCTTCTTATGGCATTTAGATTTGGCCGAGAAAGAAAAATTACCAATGGTGATTCATAACGTGCGCTCTGGCTCAGATTTTCTAGAAATCCTAAAGGACCGCAAGGCCACCACTCCTTGGATCTTTCATGATTTTCGGGGAAGTGAACAGATGATGCGTGATCTTCTTCGTCTTCATCCTTTGAGCTATTTTTCTTTTGGGCTCTCTATTGATAATTCTCAACAAGTCCGAGAGCTTGTTTCCCTAGTGCCGCTTGAGAGTTTATTTTTAGAAACGGATTCTCAAAAACATTTAGATATTCACGATATCTATCTGCGTGCCGCTGAAGCTCTTAAAATGGATATCGATTTTTTAAAGTCACAGATCTGGATGAACTTTAAGCGCATCACCCCTGAACATTAAAGATCTTTAAACACCTGCATGTAGACAAATTTTAAATAGCGCATTTCTGGCAATGCAAAAGGGAAGGGATGATCCTCTGGCTGACCTTTTATTAAAAGCACTTTTCCTCTGCGTCGTGATTTAGAAAGTGCGTCTTGAACAATATTCAAGAAAGCTTCAAATTCGATATGGCCTGAACAACTTGAAGCGGCAAAAAATCCACCGTCTTTAACTAGTTTTAGAGAATCAGCAAAAATTTTTGTGTAGGCTTCAGCTGCAGTTTCCACAGCCTTTGCATTAGGCGCAAAACTCGGTGGATCGGTGATCACTATGTCCCAGAGTTTTTTTTCCTTTTGGGCTTCTTGTACAAACTCAAAAGCGTCCACACAAATGGCCTCATGTTTTTCTGAAGGCAGAAGATTAATCTCCCAGTTGACCTCAGAAGCTTTTATCGCGGCCGGAGCAATATCAACTGTCGTTACCCGCGAAGCACCACCAAGACCTGCGTAAACCGAAAATCCACCGGTGTACCCGAAGAGATTTAGTAGAGACTTATCTTTTGCAATGGAGCGTATAAAATTTCTATTCTCTCTCTGATCTAAGAAAAAACCTGTCTTGGCCGCATCAATGATATTCGTGCGGAATTTAACAGAGTTTTCAAGGAACTCATGATCATTTAAGGTGTCACTCTCACCGGCCAAGATCATACCTTTTTCTTCTTCGCGATTTTTTCTTTTAAAATAAACGCACTTCACTGGAATCTGACTTTGTTCCATAAAGTAATTGGCAAGTTCTTCTTTTTTCCAGAAAGCTTCTGAAGCCGATCCATCAAGTTTTAAAACCACAGTTCCTTGATAGTAATCAGCTGTTACACCAGGCAGTTCATCACCTTCACCATTTAGAATCCGGAAACATTTATTATCGATAGTTAAGAGATGCTTTTTTAAAGATATTGCACGACTCAGGCGGGTCACAACTTCAGTATCATTAAACTTTTTATCCCCTAAGTTGAGCATACGGAAGGCGAGGTTGATACTCGGAGAGTAGAAACCATGAGCAAGAATTTCACTTTTATGACTCATTAAAATGGCATATGTCCCTTCAGGAACTTTAACTTTTTCAACAGCATCAGAAAAAACCCAAGGGTTTCCGCGCTTAATATGTTTTCCTAAGTCTCGGGTAAGCTTAATTCTTTGGGCCTTATCATAATTAAAATATTTCATGGCGCGGCCCCTTTAAGAAACCAAGTTACTTCGTGCTTATTGTGATGCAAATGAACAATATAAGAATTGGGAATTTCTAAGAACTTCAAAGTGTTTTCCCAGTCAGTGACTGATTGATATTTTATAGTACAGATAAAGTTCTTAACCTTTCCAGAATCACGAAATTTTTTCACCAGAGTCAAAAGTCGCTCTGGATAACAAATAATATCGGAACAAAACCAGTCAATTTCACCAAAGTCTTTAGGATCAAGCCCAAAGGCACTCTCTTGGCGAAATTCAATTTTTCCCAAATCCATGATTCGTTTTTCTATGGGCGCCTTATCTACAGAAATGGTATTTTCAAAATTTAGAGTACGCAGAACCCAAGTCCATCCACCGGGACAGGATCCCACATCAATGGCCGTGCCTGTTGAAATGGCCTCCGGAGCATAAACCGTAAAAAATTCCCAAAGCTTTAAGTACGCCCGAGATGGAGGTGTTGTTTTATCTTCTTGGAAAGTCATCTCACCCAAAGGAAAAGGGGAAGAGGTTTCAGTGGCGGCCAAGATGACATCAGTTTCAAGCAACGTCCAAAATCCCATTGGAAGTTTTGGAATCGCCATGCGGAATGGAATAGGTTTAATCGGATAGTCGGGTAATTCTTCCTGAATCAGCTGGGCCCGGCGATGGTTTCCCACCGTAAAGAGTGCCCAATTACGGCCAAGATTGCGCAGTTTTTTGGCCCCATCTTTAATGGAAGTAATTGGAATTTGGATCATTTTGAAAGCGGAAACCTGGGCCCAGATCATAGGAGGATGATCCCCGGCCACCAAGTAGAGGCGGTCTTTTTTAAGAGCAATAGGGATGCCCTTGATTTCAAGCTCTCGCTCAAGCTCGGCCTCGAACTTGTGGATCGCCAAATAACCTGTGTAGTGATTCATCAGGGATCTATACACTAAAAGTGCCTCGTGTTAAAAGCCCATACATGAAACATTTAATTAAAAATCAAGAAATGAAGGTCTACGGCCGTCATGCTGCTGAAACTCTCTTCAAAGTTCGTCCTCATGACGTCATTCGGGCCTATGTGACCCAAGATGGGCTTTTTACCTTCAAAGATATTATTCGCCATTGCGTGGATAATAAGCTCGCCTATCATGTTGTAGATAAGGAAGAGATCGATAGCATCACCCGGGCCACTCATCACGAAGATATTTGCTTAGTCGTGAAGACTAAGAAAATTCCTTCTGTTAAAGACCTTCTCTCTCAACCTGGTCGCCAATTGGTGATTGCCTTAGAAGAAGTGGAAAATCCACATAACTTAGGTGCCATTATGCGTACAGCTGCTCACTATGGAGTGACAGGAATTTTATATGAGGCCAAAGTTCCTGTTGCTCTAACTGCTTCGGCTTTTAGAACTTCAGAAGGTGGAGCTGAAAGTGTCCCTGCGATTCATTTAGACACTTGGTCAGAAGTTTTCGATTTTGCCCTTCGAAATGGATTTAAAACTTTTGCAACCTCAAGTCACGAAGGTGAATCATTGTTTAAAACTACATTCCCCGAAAAAACCATTTTGTTTCTTGGAGCTGAAGCAGAGGGGCTCTCGGATCGTATGCTAAAAAAAATGCAAGGCCTCATCTCCATTCCTGGTACAGGTAATGTGGAGAGCTTAAACGTCTCAAATGCTACGGCCGCAGTTTTAACTGAGTGGTACCGCCAAGGGGTTTAAACTCTAGGGTGAATTTGATCCAAAAGCTTATTAATCGCAACTGATGCCTGTATTCCTGGATCCTCAGAACGCGGGTGAAGGCGCTTTGAATACTGGCCATTAACCACATCTCTTACATCCCGAAGATAACCATAAGTTACGCCTTCAATTTTTGAAATAATTAACCGTGAAATCACCAGATACAGAATAATAGTAAAGACCGCCACAATAATGAGAGTTACCTCGAGAACGTCACTTTGAGAGGCAAGAAAAATTCTCATCCCCTGACTGGCCTTTAGAGTCGAAACTGCAGCGGAGACAATGGATTCATGGAGCTGCAAGGTAAAGAAATAAATTGAAGTCACAGTAAAAGTGATGAGAGTTCCAATGAGTAAAAAAAATTGAAAATAAAAAATCATATCTAGCATGGGCCCTTTGGCTTTTTCAATTTCGACAGGTAATGTAATCGTAGTATTTTTCTGTTGGGCCAAGCGATATTCACAAATAAATCGTCCTAGTTTTACCATCGCTTTCTTATTATTGAGTCCGTAAGAGCGCAGACTCTGTTCAGGGGAGTTCTCACACATCTCCACCACTTGATTAAATGGTCGTAGAACGATGTAAGCGATAAATAGTCCGATAAAGAAAACCAGAATAAAAAATAGTCCTACGTAGGGAAGATAATCAAGCTGAGAACTCAACAGGAAAAGCATAAATTCTTCTTTGGATTCGTCGGCCAGAGGAAAACCATTGGAAATGAAGTAAGAGTGATTCACAACGACCAAAAGCCAAACTGAATAAACAATCAATGAGAGCATAGCTAAGGGAACTGCCGTCACCAAAGCCGCGGTTTGGAGAGTGTACTTTGAGTCCTGAGACTTAAAGAGCTGAGCAAAGGAGAGCTTTGACATGGGAGTACTCACATTTAATGGGTTGATAAGTTGATTTTAATGAGAGTTTGTGAAATAGGTGAAAATAGTGAAGATTTTTTGAATATAAAGCTTGATGAAAAGAGTTAGGTTCTAGTAACTTTTTGCAGTGACAAAAATTCCGGCCGGTAAAATTCTCCCATCATTTTTGTGTTTAACACCTAGCTCTCCAGGAGAAATATTTTTCCAGCGACGGTCGGCAATTATATTTCGCAATGCTTCAGGCTGAACACCCTGAGTATGGCTTGAAAGAAATAAGAAACTATTTTCCTTATTGAGGGTTGAGAGCATAAGTTCAATAAGCAGATGAATATGTTTTTCAAAATCCCAAACTTCTTTTTTTACACCGTGACCCCAACTTGGTGGATCGGCCAGAATTCCATCGTAGGTAAAATTCTTTTTAAATGAATGGCGCAAAAATTCTTGAGCATCTTCTTGCACCCAGCGGATACTTTTTGGATCAAGCTTACTTAACGCCTGAGACTCTTTTCCCCAATCTAAAACACCCTTTGAGCTGTCTACGTGAAAGACTTCAGCACCAGCCGCTGCCATCACTAAACTGGCACACCCTGTGTAACCAAAAAGATTAATAACTTTAGGAGCACGTCCCAATTTTTCTTTGAGGGCCGTAACTTCTTGGAAGAGCCATTCCCAAACTGGAATCTGCTCAAAGAAAACTCCGCAGTGACCAAAGGAAGTAAATTTAAGTCTGAACTTAAGTTTCTTATCACCGATATCAAAACCCAGTGAGAGATCAGGATTGGGCTCTTTGCGGTGTTCCCACTTACCACCACCATCTTTAGTGCGGACACAATTTGAAGTGGCGAGTGCCCATTCAGCATCTTTGAGATTCGGTTTCCAAATGGCCTGAGGACTTGGGCGCGTGACTTTTAATCCAGCAATAACTTCAAGTTTGCGTCCAAACCCAGAATCTAAGAGTTCATAGTTGGGAAGATTTTGTGTGATCATTATTATTTTATCTTAAATGAGACTTGGATAGTGGTTGAAAATTGTTGTTCACCGGCCTCAATTCGCGTGTCTCTCTGTCCACTCTTCAACATCATGGCCCCATGAACATACAGCGGTTGAGGACTAGCGGCCTGGGAAGGAGTTTCTATCACTTCAATCACACCACCAAGGCCAAATCCTAGACGTTTGGCCAGTTGTTGGGCCTTTTTCTTGGCATCATCTGAAGCGATATCTAAACACTTTAAATATTCATCTTGAGACTTTTCTAAGGAGAGTAAAGTTTGAAGTGCTCCTACATTTTGAATTCCCACTTCCGAAGCAATAAAGAGGGCCTCATCTAAGCGAGCAATATCTGAAGTGGTAATTTCTAAAGTTAAACTCGCCTTAGTTCCCTTATCTACGAGCTTATCTTTTTCGTATTCACGAACAGGAGAAACATTGTAATTAGTGGTTTTTAAAACCATGTCTTTAAGTTTGAGTTCGCTCAGTTTTAATTTTAGTAAGGAGATCTGATCGTTGGATTTTTTGACAGCATCTTTCTGGTTTTTGTTCTGATTTTCTGCCGTAAAGCTCATCATCCCACGATCAGGCACAACCTTAATCTGGCACGAGCCTTGAACTTGAACTGAATCAGCAGCAAAAATGGTACTTATGAATAGGAAGGAGAAGAGAGTAAAAATTAATTTCACTCAATACCTTTATCGTTGAGAACTTTTAAAGTCATGGGTTCATTGGTTCCATCAACTTCGATCAGATATAGAATCCCTTTAATCTTAAGCTCATTTTCATAAACTGCGGCAAGATCCATGGCCGTCATAATAGAGTCAAGTAGTTCACGCTGATCCCGGTAAACAATACCCTCATAGGTGTTTTCACGCTGTGAAATACATCCATTAGTACGCATGAACGGGAAATAAGGAGTCGTAGGTTCTTCGTTAACTTTTCCAGTTCCATGAATCCGAAGATCATTGCGGCCAATATCACGGGCCACTGTAGCAGGCTTCCACCAGTCTTTGTTTTTAGAGGATTCAGGGAGAAGAGCTAGATGGAGAATTTCATTTTTTGATTTCGGTACGAAGTTTAAAATCATTCGTCGGAATTTTCCAAAAGATACGTTCTGATCAGCACTTGGCATAACTGAGTCGATAAAGTGAATTCCTGCAGGAGTG
The DNA here is from genome assembly GCA_945890905.1 of Bacteriovorax stolpii. Taxonomy (GTDB): domain Bacteria; phylum Bdellovibrionota; class Bacteriovoracia; order Bacteriovoracales; family Bacteriovoracaceae; genus Peredibacter. The sequence continues at coordinate 778 of CAMDDI010000164.1, read as the reverse complement.
TTTCCATTACGAGAATAACTTGGGAGTCCCTGTTTAGACGAAGCCAAGGCCCTTTGCGTCCATATACTTCCGTCTGCATTACGGACAATTTCACCTTGAGCATTTTTCATTGTCATAAGACATGGGAAGAGACGGTTTGAGCGGCAGAACATAAAGATTTTGACACTCTTGATGTATTCCCCATTCATATATGTAGTCACATCAGGTGTGTTATAAAAAATATCCGTGAGCATATCATTGGTGAATTCTTTTTTTAGTTCTGAATCTTCTGAAACGTCTTGGTAGCGATTATCAAGCTTGGCCTGCTCAATGAGATCGGTGTGTCCTGCGGCCATGATTTCTTTTTCGTATGCTGCCAACGTGTATATGATTTTCACATCACTGTTAGGTTCTCTAAGTGCATTCATGAGCTCAGTTACAAGTTCGTCAGAGAGATTAGCTGATCTCTTATATTTTAAACGCAAAATACCAAGTCTAAGTTTTTCCAGAAGATTGTAGTAGACAGGAACAACTTCATTTAAGGTGGCGATGGCTTCAGGTGAGCCCTCTTCAGTTAAATCCCAAAGTGCATCCACATATAAGGCCTGTTCAAAATGAGTAAATCCATTAAGTCTGACGGATTTAGCATTTATATTTAAAATTTGTTTTTGAAATTGGTAGTAAATATTTTCCCGTAAAACCGGGTCACCAGATGCATAGACTGAGCTCATTGAACTGATGAGAATGGCCAAAATGATGAGACTTGATTTCATGCAAAAATCCTTTTTATGCGTAGAGG
>CAMDDI010000163.1 GCA_945890905.1 Bacteriovorax stolpii | reverse complement strand
TTGCCATCAAACCTTATTCACCATTAGAACTTTTAGGACGAGACCTCTACATTCGTGAAGGCTGCTATTTGTGCCACTCACAGACTGTGCGTCCCATGGTTCATGAAGTTGTCCGCTATGGAAAAGCTTCAGACGCTTCAGAGTTTGTTTACGATCATCCGTTCCAATGGGGATCTAAGCGCACAGGGCCTGATCTTGCACGTGTGGGAGGAAAATATCCGGACATGTGGCACTACCGACATTTCTGGGAACCGCGCGAAGTAACTGCAGGATCAATCATGCCTCGTTATACCTGGTTATTTGATCAAAAAATTGATTACTCAACTCTCACTAAAAAAATGCAGGTTATGCAGAATCTCGGTGTTCCTTATACGGCCCAAGAAATTGAAAACGGAATCAGAGACGCAAAACTCCAAGCAGCCGTTATTGGCAAAGGTCTGCAGGAGAGTGGAGTTAATGCTTCCATCGAAGAGCGAGAAATTACAGCTCTAATTGCTTACATGCAAAGGATTGGAGTCGACTTTTCGAAAGCGGAGGTCCCATGAAGCAATCAGTGCTAGGAAATTTCGAAATGACATGGATTCCAGTGGTGGGTCTTCTACTTTTTGTGAGTTGTTTTGTGATCTACACCTATTGGACATTTAAAAAAGAGAACAAGAAATTTTACGAAGACGCATCTGCACTCGCACTGCAGGATCCGAAACAAGTAGGTGAGAAATGAAAAAAGAATCTGAGTTGCATGTAGAAAAAGATGAGGAGCATTTGCTCCTTGACCATAATTACGATGGTATCCAGGAGCTGAATCATCCTTTACCGTCTTGGTGGAGTTTTCTATTCTATGGGCTCATCTTTATTTCGGGCGTTTACTTTTTCTATTACCAGTTTATGGGCGGACCGACTTTGCGAGACGAATTCTTTAAAGAATATGCTGTAGTGATGAAGGCCCAAAATGAAGCCAACCTGGCCAATAAAACTTTTAAGATTGAGCGATATAAACTTATCAATAACACTGATGGAATAAAAAAAGGTGAAGAAGTTTACACCAACAATTGCCTTCCGTGCCACTCTGAAAATGCCAAAGGGGACATTGGTCCTAACCTCACTGACAAACATTGGGTTTTGGCCAAGAGTACCCCGGAGACTATCTATAATGTTGCGTTTAACGGAAGTGAAGAAAACGGCATGCCACCTTGGGGTGAAGTTCTCACTCCAGAAGAAATCTATTTCGCAGTGGCTTACGTTTCAAGTCTGAAAAATTCATTTCAAAAAGGGAAAGCTCCCCAAGGCGAATTTATTGAAGACTAAAAATGTTTATGAACTTGATCCAGAGAGACTCGCTACCACAGATGAACATGGTCATCGAGTCTATCTTTATCCTGAAGATGTCCAAGGTAAATGGAAAAATCGCAGAACTATTTTTTCTTGGGCGCTTCTTTTTGCCTACTTAGTCTTGCCCTGGATTTACATCAATCAAAAACCCTTACTCATGATTGATATTTTAAAGCGGGAGTTCACTTTCTTCGGTTCGACTCTCTATGGGGTTGAGCCCATCTTCTTTTTCCTAGTGCTTGCCGCCGGATTATTCTTCATCGCTTTCACAACAAGCACTCTGGGAAGAGTGTGGTGTGGTTGGGCGTGTCCGCAAACAGTTTTTATTCAAACTATTTTTTCGAAAGTCGAATCCCTCATCGAAGGAAAATCTCGCAAACGAAGAGAACTTGATTTGGCAGGAATGAGCTTTCAAAAGGTTTCAAAAAAAATCTTGAAATGGATCATTTTTACCATCATCTCTTTACACATTGCTCATACCTTCATTGGGTATTTCATAGGACCCCGAGAACTCTTTTTGATTTCTCTCCATTCTCCCCTAGAGAACTTAGGGATTTTTACCACTACCATGATCGCAAGTGCGGTCATATTGCTTGATTTTGGTTGGTTTCGAGAGCAGTTCTGCATCATTGCCTGTCCCTATGGAAGAATTCAGTCGGTCATGATGGATGAAAACTCGCTAGTAGTGGCCTATGATTCTCGTCGCGGAGAGTTTCGCAGAGGAACTCTGGATGTGCCTAAAGAGCTCGAAGGTGATTGCATTAATTGCTATCACTGTGTGAAGGTTTGCCCCACTGGCATCGACATCCGCCGGGGAACTCAGCTTGAATGCATAGCTTGCACAGCATGCATCGATGCCTGTGACGACATCATGACTAAACTTCACAAACCAACTGGCCTCATCAGATATACCTCCGAGAATCAAATCAATGGTCTTAAAAGAAAATTGCTGTCGTTGCGTCCAGCTCTTTACTTGCTAATTTTTGTCTCTCTAGTCATAGGAGCAGGTTTTTTCTTGAAGGCCAGCTCAAGGTTGCAACTTGTTTTTCTGCGAAGTTCAATTCCCTTTCAAATAACCCAAGAGGGAAGACAACTGACAAATCACTTCACACTTAAATTATCCCACCAAGGTGGACGTGAGTATGCATTAGTTTTTGAAGTGGCTGATCCTGACTTGCAAAAAAGCATAAGTGTGATCACTCCCATTCATCCGACCTTAGTCAAGAAGGCAGACAAAAAGATCATCCTCTTTTTTAAGTTTGATCCCAAGATTTTAATTAATGGGACTCGCAAGATTTCACTCATCGCAAAAGATACTCTCTCTGGTCAAATTGTTTCAAGTAAGGAGGTGGTTCTTGTTGGCCCAACTCATTAATTGGTTTTCAGAGATAAGTAACTATCTTCCTTTCATGGCCTTCTTTGCTGGCCTAGGTGGAAGTCTTCACTGTGTGGGAATGTGTGGAGGCCTAGTTACGGCCAGCTGCCGCAATGGTGCTGATGTGGCCAGATACCAGCTTGGTAGGCTACTTGGGTATTTAGTCCTAGGTCTTGTGGTGGGAAGCTTTGGGATAGTATTTAATGTGAAAAATATTCCGCGTGAAGTGACTTTCATTCCCGCAGTTTTCATTGGCCTACTCTTTATACACTGGGGTTATCAGAGTTTTCACGGCAAACGAGCAGAACTTCCTACACCAAAAATCATTGGGAGCCTCTATACGCAGCTTTGGAACAAACTTGTGCGTACCAATTCGAATTTTACCAAATCATTTTTTACCGGTCTTATTTCAATCTTACTACCTTGCGGACTTCTCTACGGTGTCATTCTTGGAGCAATGGCCATGCAACATTTTCAGGAGAGTATTCTCTCGCTAATTTTTTTTTGGCTGGGTACTCTTCCTAGTATGGTCATTGCGCCAAGAATAGTTCAAAAACTTATCGCACCCTTTAAACAACGACTTCCTAAGTCGTTGGCCGTTGGTCTTATGCTCCTGGGAGTGTTTACTGTAACTTCTAGAGTTTTAGAAATGCACAAATTGCAGGGATCTGAAATGAAGCATTTGGATGAGCATATTTGCCACTAGCCAACTTGGTACTGATGATCGATTGGTGTAGCTTTTGCCAGTCTCTTTGCCCATGGCGATAGAAGTGGAAGATACTGAGAATAACGCCCTTGGCGATTTGTGTGCCTGAAGATTTCCTATTTATACCCTTTTCAAGAGAGAGCATGATAAATATCATGTTCTGTATCTAATCCTAGGATCTTCTTTGAAACAGATGAACTTTGAGGCTCTTTTTGAACATTCATCTCTTGGCATCATATTCTCTAATGAAAATGGTGACATTGAAATGGCCAATCCATATGCCACCAAGACTTTTGGTTATGAACCTGAAGAACTCATTGGCAAAAAAATTGAGATCCTTATTCCTAACCACCTTAAAGAAAAACATGTGTCTCTTAGGCAGGGATACAATAAGAATCCTGGACCGCGAGCCATGGGAGGTAATATTAACCTCATGGCCCTCAGAAAAGACGGGAGTCTTTTTCCAGTAGAAATCAGCCTAACTTATTTCGAAGAGAATGGTCTGCGGCATATCGTAAGTTTTGTGAATGATATCAGTGTGAGGAAAAAATCAGAAACAGAACTAAGAAAACTCACTGAAGAATTGGAATTTAAGGTTAAAGAAAGAACTAAAGAGCTTTCGGATGCCCTCATAGAACTAGGTCACACCAATAAAGGTTTGAATCTCGAGATGGAGAAGCGAAAAGAAGTAGAGAAGCAGATACGTGAAATGCTTGAACGAGAGAAAGAGCTGAGTGAAATGAAATCGCGATTTGTGTCGATGGCATCTCATGAGTTTCGCACTCCTCTAGGTGGAATCCTTACTTCCGTTTCTCTGATCGCTAAATATCCAAAAACCGAAGACAATAGTAAGCGCGAGCGACACGTTCAAAACATCAAGAAGTCTGTTCGAAATCTGACTAACATTTTAAATGATTTTCTTTCGTTAGATAAATTGGATCAGGGGAAAGTGACCTCTTCTCCTAGTAAGTTTGATCTTTGTCAGTTTCTTGATGAAATGGTCGAAGAGATGCGCGAGACTAGTGACAAAAAAACCTCTTTCACTATTGAGCATAAGAATGCTCATCTCATGATGTATCAAGATAAAGAAATGATTAGAAACATTTTCATCAATCTAATATCCAATGCCATAAAATATTCACCAGAAGAAAGTACAATAAATATCACGACCACCCTTTCGAGTCAGTGCGTCTTGCTCGAAGTTAAAGATCAAGGAATAGGAATTCCGATTCAGGATCAAAAGCATCTTTTTGAACGCTTCTTTCGAGGAAACAATGTCACCAATCTTCAGGGAACGGGTCTGGGACTTAATATTGTTAAACGCTATCTGGATCTGATGGGTGGAGAAATTTGTTTTGTCAGCCAAGAAAATTTAGGAACCACCTTTAAAGTTTCACTACCATTGGAAAAGCCATGAAGAAAATCCTTATTATTGAAGACGATAAGATCATGAGAGAAAATACAGCTGAGATTTTAGAACTCGCTCAGTTTGTGGTATTAACTGCTCCTAACGGCAAGCTTGGGAGTGTGATGGCCAGAGAACAAAAACCGGACCTCATCATTTGTGACATTATGATGCCTGAGTTAGATGGCTACGGCGTTTTGCATATTCTTTCAAAGGATCCAAAGACGGCTTCAATTCCTTTTATCTTTTTATCGGCCAAAGCTGAAAGAAGTGAAATTCGAAAAGGGATGGAATTAGGAGCTGATGACTATCTTACCAAACCATTTGAAGACACAGATCTTCTCAATGCAATTGAAGTTCGACTTAAAAAGTCGGAAATTTTGCGCAAAGAATATTCTCGAGACCTCAACGGCCTTAATAATTTTTTTGAACAGGTGGGGGAGATTCTCGATCTTAGACAAATGACGTTGGCGAAGGCGACTTCAAATTATAAAAAAAAAGAGGGTGTCTATCATTTAGGTGATAATCCTCATTATCTCTTTTTCATTCTTAAAGGTTCAGTGAAGACGTTTAAGACACACGATGATGGGAAAGAATTTATTACCAAAATCTACAAGACCGGAGATTTTTTTGGTCACGTACCTCTTTTTGAACAGAGCAACTACTTTGATTCGGCCATCACTCAAGAAGAGACCGAAATCTGTAAAATTCCACGTGACGAGTTCCTCAATCTTATTTACATGAATCGCGACGTTTCGGCCCAGTTCATTAGACTGCTGTCTAATCATGTTGAGGAGCAAGAAAAAACGATGCTAGGATTGGCCTATGATACAGTTCGAAAGCGTACGGCCGAAGCATTGATCTTATTGGCCAAGCAAACTGGCCAATCAGGTCCTAAGGCCACTGTCCGTGTGACTAGGGAAGATCTGGCCAGTATGGCCGGCACTGCAACAGAAACTGTCATCAGAAGCCTCGCTGAGTTAAAAGCTGATAAGCTCATTGAGGTAAATGGTCGGGAAATCACGATTCCGGACCTTGAAAACCTCTCAAAAATTCCATAACTAACATTAATCAGTTTTTGATGAAACCAATCTCATCTCTATTGCTGAGATTGCGCATTATTCTTATCGCATGAAGAGAATTCTCATTCCCATTAACTTTACCGAGAAATCAAAGCTTAATACGGACTTTGTTATTAATTGGATCAAAGATATCCCTTCGGCTTATGACATTTGTCTAGTTCACGGCTTTTTGGTGAATGAAACAAACCCTGCCTACGCCTTGGTTCAAAATGACCAAATGAAAAAAGAGTCCCTCATGCTCTTAGATCATGAATGCAAGCGTATTAAAGACAATTGTCAAAATTCAATGATTTCATTCAAGACATACTCTCAAATGGGATCTATCGAAAACATTATTGGTTATATCCTGGATTCCGAACACATTGATCTCGTAGTGCTAGGTAAAGATAGTGATGCTCATACTGAAGCCATAATGAAAATACTCGTGCTCGAGGGCTGTCCCGTGTTGTTAAATTTTACATAAAATGTCGTACTTCTAAGGGAAACAAATTTGAAGTCAGATCTTCAGCTTTTGGATACAAGTAAGAGTCATGCCTTAAGTACTCTCTTCTACAACAGGAATTGAATATGATTTACTCTAAACAAGTCATGAGTTCTCAACTTTATACAACCTTTCCCCATGATTCACTTCAACAAGCTTCTCAGAAAATGCATCTCAAAGAGATCCGCCATCTTGTGGTCTTAGATGAGGATCAAAAGCTTGTGGGGCTCATTAGCGATCGTGATCTTCTTCGAGGATTTGCTTCGAACAAGACTCATTCGCCAGTCTCTGAGTTTATGAGCTGGCCCATTAAAACAGTCAATGAACAGGACCCAATCTCAAAAGTCATCGACATCATCCAATCAAATAAAATATCTGCACTGATAGTTTTAAACGACTTTAATATTCCGGCCGGCATTATCACGACTGATGATTTACTATTAAATTTCCTTGATGTTCTCAATAAGGATGAAGATCTCTTATCTAAGCTTCTTCCTAAGTTTAAGTCATAAAAGATGCTTAAGAAAAAAATCCCACTTATAAGAAGAGGGTGTAAAACTAAGTCCCTTCCCATTCAAAATATTTTTTATAAAAAGGGGCTGAGAATTTTAAGATCTCGTCTCTGCTTGGGTGGGCCTTCATGCTTTCAACCTTAAAGATGGCTTTATCTACACTTGAATGATGTGCTTCACAGTGGTTGCGAAATTCTTCCTTGGCCATGCCTGGGCCTAAGACTAATACTTTATCAGCACCGTTAAGAGCTTCTGCCACCTCGTGATAGAACTGCTTTTGATGCTCTTTAGAAGGCATTCCTTTTTCTTTGGCAGAATAGTCGGAAAATACAATTCCATTGGTTTTGTATTCGAGAATATGTGCGACGTGGTGATCAATCCATACTGTAAATCTTTTCATAAGTTTTCCCCTTGCTGGTTGCTTTAAGATATCAAATCATCAAATACTTTCTCTGATCTATACCACTTCAGAACGTGACAATTCTCATATTTTGGTGAATTTGAGATCATTCTAGGATGGAGTCTTTTCGAATATTCTGACTTCGTCAAAGGTGGACTTTATGAAAAACTCTCTTGAATTCTATATGACAGTTTGGTTTTTATTAGGGCTTGCCTTTATCTTTTTAGGATTTTTTGATCCCAGAAATTTTTGGTTTATGGTGATACTCATTCCGCTTATAAGTACACTCATCGTTCTTAACTCAAATAGAGGTCAACATGTTTGATCAACCATATATTTTAGTTGCAAGTGACTTTTCTCATGGTTCAGACCTTGCTATCAAAGCAGGTGAGGAGCTTAGAATAAAAACTGGTGGACGACTGCACGTGGTTCACATCGCTAAATATCCTCAAGAATTGGATTGGTTGGGGAAAGCCTTTCTTGAGACCTATGTACCTGAGAATTACTT
>CAMDDI010000162.1 GCA_945890905.1 Bacteriovorax stolpii | reverse complement strand
TGCTCTTTGCCGGATCTATGAAGATATTGAGGATTGGGATCAGGCCTATAACTACCGTATCATGCTGTCTAAGGTAGGTCAGGAAAACCAATCTGAAACCATTTCACATATCCTGGTTCAAAAAGCGAAAGCGCTCTTTGAGAAAGGTCAGTTCAAGGCCTGTTCAGAAGAATTAGAAGATGCTTTTCGGTTTGCTCCTTCGGTGTCGGCGAAAATTTTACGACTAAGACTTTTTTTAGTCCTAGGAAAAATGGAAGATGCCAATGGTTTGCTCTTGGAACTCTTAAAAGAGCATCCCATGTATGCCACCTTTATCTTCGTATCTCTAGATGTATTCAACCAAACCCTTCCACAAAAAGATGAGTATACAGAGCGTTTAGGACAACTCAAAGATTACTTCTTGCTCCTTAATGATTTAGATCTGATGAGTTCACCTTCGGTTGTACTTTCAAAAATTCGATTATTAAAAGATCTGAATAAAACAGGAGACGCCTTTGATCTCCTGGATAGTTGGATGAAGAACCATGGGCACAGTGATGTGCTCAAAGTGGAGTACATCAAAATTTTAATTGAAGTAGGAAAAGTAGAAGAGGCCTTACATCACACTAAAGGCTTGCTCAATAATTTACACAGCTCTTTGACCCGGCACTACTGCTCTCAGTGTGGATATAATTCAGATGAAATTTTCTGGCGCTGTCCTCAATGTCATAACTGGGAAACAATCCAGTTTCGTTGGAAGGTGTAATTATGCTGTGGTGGCTGCTGCTTTTAACATCCTTTAGCTTTGCTGAAACCACTTCAACCGATGAACGGGTAGTGGGAGTATTTTATTTTACTCCACTCTTTGGCCACGTTCATCAATCAAGTGTACGCACATCTGCGAGCCTAACTACCATTCAGTGCTCTCATCCTTTAAAGGTACTCGAATCTTCGAAAGTGCAGTCTGGAAAAGATTGGGCCTATGTTCAAGTGGCCGACCATAAAGGCTTTGTGATGAAAGAATTTCTTTCTCAAAAAAGACCTGATTGCCTTCAGGGCAAATATCCTAAATTCTTTGATGCTGTGAATTTGGATTTGTCTGAACTTTATTATTGGGGACGTCTCTATGATCACTACATTCAAGGCGAAACTCGGGTTAAGTAGTCTTCTGATTCTTATATCTTTGGCTGCCTTCTCTGAGACCGAGAAGCTTCAAGAAGAAAAAGAACTGGAGATTGTAAACTTCAAGAGTATAAAAAAAGTTCTTCAAGACGATGGTCTTTCGGAAGAAGCTCAGCAAAAAGAAAAACAAATTGTTGTTCTTAAAAAAGAACAAGTGAAAGTGGATAACAGCCGCTATCAATATCCAAGCGAGAATGAACTTTGGGGATTTGTTTCTGAGTACTGGCTGGTGAAAAACGCCCAACTTTTGGGGTGGGATTTTGTGAAACCAGATTACGGAATAGAAGTGGCCTTCAGGACAACTCTTGAGAAACTGGGTTTCTATCAGAAAAGATTTAAAATTCTTTTGCTCAATACCCCGAGTATGGTGAGGGCCTCTTTGCCGGGTTCTGACGGGGAAATGATTCTATTGCTTTCTGTTCCCTTCATTCGCTCACTGGATTTAAGCAAACTTGAAATCTCTCTGCTGCTTCTAGAGGATTATTTTCGTATGGAAGGTGGCTACTTTAAGAAAGGAGCCGTAACAGATAAACTCACCAAACTTTCTGGTACTAATTTTCACGAAACGAAAGTGGATATGTCCATGGTAGAAGAATTGATAAAAAATTACGATCAGCAAATTAATGTGAAAGGTTATACCTTTCAGCAGCAGTTTGAAGTGACTAAAAAAATGGATGCGTTTCTTAAAGGAACTCCTGATCTGTGGAATTCTTACTTTAAACTTTTAGGTAAAATAGACCGATTTGTAAAAACCAATGTTCAGTACAAAGACTACGTGAAGCTCTACCCGTCACCTGAGATGCAAGTTAAGTGGCTCAGTCCCGATGAGAAAGTTTATTAATGGATCTGAGACATTTAATCCGAAACATTCAGTACTATGGTGCGTATCAATTAATTTATGTTTCCTTCACCGTTATTTTGAGTTCTATCGGGGCCTTCTTTCACTTTTTACTGGATCATGAAATTAGCATCGTAGAATCCTGGCTTCACAATAATCATTGGGAAATTTTAATTATCTCTAAGTTGTTTTCTTTTTTTCTCATAAACCGCTGGTTTAAGATCAGACTTTACGAATTAAAATCCATCCGAGAACTCATCAAAGAGTTAGTGAAATGGCCTGAACCTCGCGCCATCGTAGTTGCTGCATTCATGGCCGTGAGTTATCTTGCACTCTCAAATGTGGTCTACACCGGTCAAAATTTGGCTTATTGGTATTACCATCTTGTGTCCTTTACTGGTCTCTTTCTCTTCTTTGGAATTGAATTTGTCGTGATTACTCATTTGGATGATGTTTTAAATCAAAATGTCCGGCCCCCTCGCTTATGGATGGCCGTGACCTACACCCTTTTTTTTGTAGCAGCCTTCAAGATGAGTGTTCCAGATTATTACGGATTATTACCCTATGTTCTTTTATGTTTTTCAACTTTGCTTTATTTGAGTGGGAATGTTTATAGAAATTGGAGCAATGTAGTTTGCTTTCTTTTGTTATTCGTTGCCCCTATGGGTTCAATTTTTGGACTGGATCCGGTTTGGGGAAATGACTTTTCTCCTTTCAGAGTGGAGAAGAAGCTCTCAATCGCTTTTCTAGCTGTTATTTGGGTGATATCTTTTCTCTATTATCAATATCGGGAGCAGTTGGTTCTTTCTGCCCGTAAGCTTTTACGTTGAGGTAATTTCTATGCATGGTGGATTAAACATTTGGCAAATCCTTTTAGAATCTGGTGTTGTCGTTAAACTCGTACTCATTTTGCTTGTGGTTGCTTCAGTTTTTTCTTGGACAATTATTTTACAGAAATACCGCGAACTTAAACTCATCAGTGAAGCAAACGATAAGTTTCAAGCTTTTTTCAAATCCAGCAGTTCGATTTTAGAAATTAATCGTGAGGCCACGGAAAATCATTCTTCTACTACAAGCTTGATGTTCCGCCGCGGATACGAAGAGCTCAATAAAGTTAGTGAAAAGTTAAGCGCTTCTAAGCAAGGAAATATTGGTCAACATTTTTCTCAACACGGATTCCAATCTCTTGAGCGCGCTCTGAAGACAGGCTTTAATGCCTCAAATGAAAAAATGGATCTACGAGTTTCAACTCTGGCTTCAATTGGTTCTATCACTCCATTCATTGGTCTCTTTGGGACCGTATGGGGGATCATTGATGCTTTCTCTGGTCTCTCAACTGGTGGCGGAAGCATTGAAGCTGTTGCTCCAGGTATCGCAGAAGCTCTTGTGGCCACGGCCGTGGGATTAGCTGCCGCTATTCCAGCAGTGTGGTTCTTTAACTTTTTTAACAATCAGATAACCCGTATTAATTCTCAGATGGAGTCTTTCTCACAAGATTTCCTTAATCTAATTGAGCGCTCAATTCTTATCAAGAAGGATTAATTCATGGGAATGAATACCAGCCGCGGTAAGAAAGGCCCAGTGTCAGATATCAACGTAACTCCTTTGGTGGATGTGATGTTGGTTCTTCTGGTGATCTTTATGGTGACGGCTCCCATGCTCTTTAGCGGCATTGATTTGAAGCTTCCTAAAACTCAAAAAGTTAATAACGTGGGACTTAAGCCAGAGCTTGTAATCTTGTCGATTACTGAGTCAGAACAGTTTTTTCTCGGAAAGAATATGATTTCTCAACGGGATCTAATTCCTTCTATTTTAAAGCAGTTTAAAACCAATCATACGGATGTGGTCTACCTTCGTGCAGACTACAGCCTTAGGTATGAGAAAGTCGCAAAACTTATCGCTAATCTGAAAAAAGCAGGGGTGAGTAACATCGCCCTTGTGACAGAAGTGGAGAAAACTAAGTAGATGACTGGGACAGATGATAGTAAAGATTTTAACCGCAGTCTTGTCATCTCCTTTGGATGTCACGTCTTAATATTTTTTTTAAGTCTCGCTACAGGGAAACTCATCTCAACTATTTTTAAAAGCAACGACGTGGAGATTATCCGCTCTTCGGTGCGAGTGGATGTTGTCGGAATGCCAAAATTTACTATTCAGGAACTCCGTGACATGCAGAAGGTGGCCGATCTTCCTAAAGTAGAAGAGAAAGCTCCTGGTGTTAAAGATGAAACTGTTGTGAAGACTGAAGCCGAAGATGTGATTAAGAAAGATGATATTGTCATTCAAGAAGAAGGCAAAAAAAAGAAAGCTTCTTTTCTTAACCTTCTGTCTGATTATTCTAATAAAAAAGTCACCGCCAAAGAGCAGCCCAAGGGCAAGAAGAATGGTACAGACCGCAAAAATCTAGATTCTCTAATTGTGGAAGGAAATCGCTTAAGCCAAGGTTCAGCTCTGGTAGGGGATTATTCTGATCAGGCCACCTCAGAACTTGGTGCTTATGTGCAGGTCCTTCCGGATTTGATCCGCAGAAATTGGAAACTTCCTAGCTACTTAATGGATAAAAACCTGCGTTGTCGCATAAAAATTTATCTCTCTGGTTCAGGCCAATTGTTGAAGATGGAAATCAATGAATCTTCTGGTGAAGACGGATTTGATGATCGGGCGAAAGCTGCTATTCAAGCTTCTTCTCCTTTTCCCAAACCATCTGCTGCTGTGACCTTAAGGTTAACTAACTCTGGAATCATTTTAGGATTTCCGCTATAGGAGCGATTATGAAACTTATTCTTTCTCTTTTTATTCTACTTTCAAGTCTCACAACACTCGCTCAAGATGCAGTGATTGCTGTAGGGAATGCTGAACAAGATAAAGATAAGATTGTCATCGATGATCCTGAAATGAAATCCATGGCCGGCACTCAAAAGACACTGGCCCTTGAAGCGGTTGATATTCTGAGGAATGATTTTATTTTTTATAAGCATAAATTTAACACCATCGATTATTCTGAAAAAGGAAAGATGAGTTATTCAAGCCCTGAACTCGACAAATGGTCGGGAAGTGGGATTAGTTATTTTATTGCTTCCTCAATTGTGAGTGCCAGTGGAGGAATCGAAGTCAGTGTAAAAGTTTGGAGTGTGACGGGGAAGAAAAATATTTTGACTCAAACTGTAAAAATGAGTCAAAGCAATGTCCGCAGCCAAGGCCATAAATTGGCCGATGCTATTTACCGCTCAATCACTGGTAAAGCCTCTGTATTTAATTCTAAAATTGCTTTTGTATCTGATCGCACTTCGCGCGTAAAAGATATCGAGAAAGAACTCTATCTTATGGACTTTGATGGTCGCCGGGTGGAGAAGCTGACTGATTTTAATTCAGTCGTAATCTCTCCTCAGATTGCTCCTGATAATTCTAAGATTATGTTCTCACTCATTGCGACTCACAGAGAAGTAACTCGTAATAAAGTGAAGAGCATTAAGAACATTGATCTCATGTCATATGATTTTCAAACCAAGAAATATTCAACCATCTCTGACCGTCCAGGAATTAACTCTGGGGCCATCTTTAGTCATAAAGGGGATGTGATTTATCTCACACTTACTACCAGTGGCAACGCTGATATTTATGAAATGAATTTGTCGTCTCATCAGTTAAGAAAAATTACGACTCACCATGGAGAAGACGTAGACCCCTCTATTACCCGTGATGGAAATTTGATGAGTTTCTTATCGAGCAGACCTGGTAGAGCACACATCTACACCATGGATCCCCAAGGAACAGAGAAAGATGTGAAACGTATCTCTTTTGTAGGTCAATTTAATGCCACTCCACGCTTCTCTCCAGACGGTAAAGAGATCGTTTTCACCTCTTGGGTGGATAATGGCTTTGATCTTTATAAAATCGATTCTATGGGCAATAACCTTGTACGCCTCACCAAGGACTTTGGTTCAAATGAGGAACCTGTCTTCTCTCCAGACGGCGAATTCATTGTTTTTACTAGTAAAAGGATCATTTCCCGCACTAAGGCCGTCCAGGATGTATACATCATGAATCGGGAAGGTGAAATTTTAGGTCAATTAACCCAAGATTTCGGTCGTTGCTTCTCTCCACAATGGACCAACCTGCCGTAATTGCTAGATAAATCGAAGAAAGTTTAAACACCGCACCATTTTAGTCTTGTAAAAAGTTCATACAAATTGTAATATCTTCTCAGTAACGCACTGTGTAAATGTTAATCATTACGAATTTAATGTGTAAAGGGGATCATCATGAAAACAGCTCAACTTCAAAACGAACTAGCTACTCTTTCAACAGTTCTTTTATCGAACCTTGATGAAGTAGTTTTTTTCTCTAAGCTTTCTGGCTTTGTTCAGGACATGATGGGCGAGCATAAAGTACTTGGATTCGAAGTCCTTTCAGATGGTTCTACTCGGTTGATCGCTGAAAATGGTCATGCTTTGAGCACTGCTAAACTTTTAAACAAAGGCCTTGGTCTTTCTGGATACGTAGCTCGTATGAAAAGAGCTTACTACTCTAACTCTGTTAAGAGAGATCCTATCGCTTCAACTGGTATCCGTGAAGAATTGGTAGAAGCTGAGCTTTGTTTACCAATCATGATCGACGGTTCAGTTATCGGTACACTTAACGTTCAATCAGTTAAAAAAGATCGTCAGTTTTCAGAATCAGATATTGCAGTTATTAACGATATTTTGAATCAACTTCAGTCTCCGATTCGTAACATGCACCTCTTCCTCATGGCGAAAAATCTTAACCGCGAGCTTATGACGAAAATCGAAGCTCGTGAGAAAGAACTTTCTAACCGTGTAGAAATTCAAACTTCACGTCATCACGAAGATTCTTCTCATATGATTGGTGTTTCTAAGAACTTTCTTGAAATCGTTCAAATGGCGAAGAAAATTGCTGCTCAAGACTTTCCGATTCTTATGGAAGGTGCTCATGGTGTTGGTAAGAAAATTCTTGCTAAGAAAATCCACACTTGGTCAGCTCGTAAAGGCGCATGTGTTGTAGCATCTTGTTCAGCTCTTAATGAGTCTCAACTTGACCGCGAATTGTTCAGCTCAAAAGGTCTTTTGATCCAAGCTAATGGCGGAACATTAATCATCGACGATATCGGTTCAACAACTAACCATATTCAGACTAAACTTCTTAGAGTTTTGGTTTCTGGAGAAATGATCACTACTGATACTGAAGAAAAAGTAGCTCTAAACGTGCGCTTGATTGCTTCTTCAAAAGTTCAGCTTCAAAACTTAGTTGAAGCTGGGTCTTTCAAAGAAGATTTATACTACCGCTTGAATACTGTTGGTCTTCGTATCCCATCGTTGCGCGAGCGTCATGATGATATCAAAGTGATGGCCGAGTTCTTCTTGAACCAAAATAAGCCAGAAGCAAAGGTTCTTACATCAGGCGCGATTGAAAAACTTTCTAGCTACTTTTGGCCAGGAAATGCTCACGAACTTAAAAACATTATGGAGCGCACATACATTTTGACTGACGGTCAGTACATCGAAGCTGCTCACCTTCCTGAGTTTGCTCAAGAAGTGAAAGTAGAAGTTGTAGCTGCTCCAGTGAAATACACAGAGTTCACATTGTTTGACCTTGAGAAAAAGCACATCATTGACACTCTTGATCATTTGAGTGGAAATAAGACACGCGCTGCTAAAGCTCTCGGAATTACAGTAAAAACCCTTTATAACAAGCTTCATAGCTACGGATTGATCGAAGCCCGTGAGCAATAAGAGTTTGAAGAGTTAGATAGAAAAAAGTAAAATACAACGACTAGGAGACCCTTATGTCTAAAGCAGTAATTGAAACAACACCGAATGATAAGAATGCGATT
>CAMDDI010000161.1 GCA_945890905.1 Bacteriovorax stolpii | reverse complement strand
CGCAAAAGCCTTTTCCATTTCCTTGATCTTGAAAGAGCAGACATATTTCTTGTTTATTCTTCTCTAGTCGATCAATCCACTCATCCAATTTATTTTCGTCATATATTTTGAGTGCCAGTGGAAGCATTTCTAAGGTGGTGGCTTCAACTTCTGGGTTTTGACAGCATTTGCCACAACCAGTTAGACAGTTAAGTCCCGTAGATTTCTGATATGCAGAAAAGGTTGAAGACATTTCTTCAAAAACTTTTGTTACCTCAAAAGCTAAATCTCTGATATTCATTTAGGCATGTCTCATTTCTATTTTGCCCTAACTAATCCTGAAGCGATGCCACTCCTTGAGTTGGAGATGAATCTGCGATTCCCAGAACTGCGCAAGAGTTATTCTAGGCCTGGTTTTCTCACGCTTAAAGCTGAGATGTCCATCCCGTTTAAGGCCCACTTCGCCCGTATATCAGGTGTATGTCTAGGGAAATTCAAGTTAGAAGATTTAAAATTTCCCAAGGCCTGGGTTTGGAAGAGAGAAGAGGATTTAGTTATCCCTGACCAGCTCCAAGAATTAAGCGAAGCCTCCATGTTTAAAATGGGTGAGAAAGTCACACTCATCATGATGATCACTCAAGATGAATATTGGGTGGGTGAGTACCAACTTCTTCGCACTCACTTTCAAACTCCTGGCGAAGTGAGTTCTATTATTGAGCGTGAGGTTCCATCACGGGCCTATTATAAAATTGCCGAACTCTACGAGTCTTTCGATTTGCCTTTTGATCATCAAGAGCGAGTCTTAGAATTAGGTTCTGCTCCAGGAGGAGCGAGCTTATTTTTACTTGAGCAAGATTTAAATGTTTTAGGTGTTGATCCAGCGGAGATGCATCCATCCATTACAAAAAATTTTTATTTTAAGCATCTTAAAGTTCCCTTTGAAACTCTTCGGGAAGATGATTTTAAAAATGGCGTAGACTGGATTATTTCTGATATTAATCTTCCTCCCCATGTGGTCTTGAAGGAAGTTCACCGACTGGAAGCTTTCTTGGAGCCCAAAGGTATTATCCTTACGCTGAAAATAGGTGAAGAGAAGTATCTGCGCTCGCTTCCGTTTTATTTAGAAGACTTTCGCAAGAAAGGTTTTACTGTGGATCTCAAGTATGTTCCCAGTTTCAGACAAGAGATTGCGCTTATTGCCCTTCGCTCATAAATCCCTGAGGAAAGAATTGGTTATGGGGATCATGCTCTTTTTTAAGATCATGAAAAAGGCCTATCTGATTTTTCCCGTGAAAGCGTTTAATAAATTTCTGCTTTAAAAGTCCTATCCCGTGTTCCGCAAAAGGCGAGCCTTTCCATTCTAAAACTTTGTCATAAAGGCCTAGCATCTTATCCTGACATTTTTTCAGGTCAGCTGGTGTGGGCATATAATTATAGTGAAGGTGAGCGTCTCCAAAATGTCCGAAGAGGCAGTAGCGCACTCCGAGCTTTGAAGCTTCACGGTAAAAGGCTATGAGATCGGGGAAACGGTCAGAGGTCACTTGCACGTCCGTTCCTACTTTCACAACACCCATGCGGGAATTTTCTTCAAAAATGGCCCGTGGAACTCCCGCACGGACGGCATGGAATTTGGTTTGGGCGATTTCAAAAACCTGATCCACACTGGTGTGAGTGAGGTGGCAGAGAATGTCGGCATAGATATCTTCAAAGTTTTCTGTTTTAATTTCTAAGAAAATAACGTCTTCATTATTTCCCAGCTTTTCTTCTGGCTTCATATAATTCATGCAATTTGAATCTAGAAGTTCACAAGAAATAATCGCATCCCGGTGAGCTTGAACGGCCTGGTAAATTTCCATGTGAGGAGCATCATTTTCTTCCCAACGAGGAAGAAGCATAAAGACGTAAGTCACATCAAAATTGGGAGCAGTTTCAATTTCCACTTCTGTCACAATGCCCAACTGTCCTTCAGTGCCAATCATCAGATCAATCGCCTTTTGGAAGCGCGGGTAGGGTGCATTCTTAAAATTCTGATAGAATTTAAAATCTTCAGCGTAGGGTTTTAGATAAGTGGATTCGGATTTTAAATCAGCATCTCGCTTGAGTTCAATTTCTTCACCATTGAAATTGAGATACTTAATGCGCATCACTTGCGAGCGCATATTTCCGAAGGCAAAACATCTCTCGCCAGTGCAAGAGGTCGCAATACCAGCAGTAATGAGTGCGAGTTGTTCAGTGGGAGAGGTTTTTAAATTGCGACCATGAGAGCGTAAATATTTCTTAGCATCTTCCCAAGAAACAGAACCGCGCAAAATAAGATTACCATTTTCTTTGAGTTCCATATGGGGAGGAAGCTTCGAGATATCACACAGAAAAAATTCAGAATCTTTATTCCAAGGCAAGAGTGAATCAAGTTTATCGTAAGGGATAACGGTTGAAGTTTTTGATGAGAAATAGAAGCCCGGTTGATGCGCCTTGAGGTGACGTGCAAGGTCTTCTTGGGTGTAAAATGTCTTATTGGTAAATGCCATAATGACTCTCTTGTTGAGATACATTTTAGCGTTTTTTTCAAGGAGATGGCCATGGAAGTTGTTGCTGTACTAGGTGCTTCGAGTGATCCCACACGTTACTCCTACAAGGCGATTCAGATGCTCCAGGAGTATGGTCATAAGGCCGTGCCAGTTAATCCTCGTGAGAAAGAAGTCCTTGGCCTAAAAGTCACTCCAGATTTAAAAGCACTTGCCCAATCTGGTCAGAAAATTGATACCCTTACTATCTACGTGAATTCTGCTATTTCAGAGAAATACGAGCACGAAATTATTTCTCTGGCGCCAAAACGTGTGATCTTTAATCCCGGTGCAGAAAGTTACGCTTTGGAAAAAAGTTTAAAGCACAACGGTATTGAAGTAGAAAATGCGTGTACACTAGTCTTACTAAGGACTGATCAGTTTGAACGAAAACAACCGACTTAAGACATTTTTGGAGTCCAAGAATTTGGACATAACTTCAAGCTTTGAAAGTTTGAAAGAGCAATTTGGGGTTGTGAACTGGCTTGGTTTCTCTGATGTGGTGGAAATTCCTGTGGGTCCTTTTGTTCCTTCTCATAATCAGCCCATGCTGGTGGACATCAAAACTCCTCTCTCAGTCACTCCTGAATATCTTTTTTGCTATTTTTCCCATATCCGTCACGTAAAAAAAAATCATGATTTCGTATTAGAGAATTTAATGCTCGAGTTAGGTGAGCCCAAGGATCTTTCAGATGAAAAGACCTATGCTCACCGCTGGCAAGAGGGCGACTTCGCTCTAAGTATTCAGTCTTGGCCCATTGAAGAAAATCTGCGCATGCATGCAACCAACGTCTTAGTAAAAAAAGATCCTGAACATCAGTATAAGACCATGATCAGCGTTGAAAATCTCACCCCTCTCATCAGTACCCAGCATGACATCAATAATATTCTCACTATAGCTAAAGGCTTCCGGCAGCCAGAGGTAAGGTCCTCTTTTGATTTTTCTGAATTTAGAAATCAACCTACCGGATACGCACGGGAAATTATTTTAAAGAACGAAAAAATTCTTCCTGACTTAGAAAGAAATCATTTCCTTTTATGGCAAACAGAAAAAGAAGTAGGGTTTTTAATTCCCACTGCTACCTTTAGAGTTTACCGGGACCTCGTTGTTGAATTTAGGCATAGCATTTTGAATCCTGGCAAAGGTCCAGGTAAGAGTCAGCTTGTCATAAAGTTTAGATCAGATGGAGATGTTCGCCGGGTGGTATTAGTAGACGGCATTGGACCCAACGATCTGGATGACATGGTTATCCGCTTAAGTAAGTTTTGGAATTTTGAATTTATCTTCGATGAAGGTATTGATAACGACTAATCTTCCAGACATTTTAGAGGTGAATTTTCTCTTATGTATTTCTCAAGAAGTCCCCAGTAGTCTGAATTAGGAATTTTCTTTGCTCCCCATAATATAACTTTTCCTATGGCCGTAATATTTCCAAAGCCATAAGGAATTTCGCTGGGAATGGCCAAGGTATAGAACTGCATATTGCGAATGGGCTCACCATTAACAAGTGCCATCTCTGGAGTATGAGTTTTAATCGTGTAGGGGACAATCTTTTTATCAGTTGAATTTCTGGCACCCAGACCATCCATCGTCACTGAGATATAGGCCCCTGGACCATTTAAAAATCTCAATGCATTTTTCAAAACCCACCCATTGATGGTGGCCCGAGATATTGACCACCCCTTATCTCCCCATTTTCTAAAATGCGGGAAATTATCCACAAGATCTCCAAAACGGATTTCTCCTGCAGGAATTTGCTCACCTTGAAAAATATCAAATTGCATTCCTAAATCGGCCTGGGCCACATTCCGCGTGATGCGGGCGACGTGGCGAGACCAGCAAGTTTTCTGGTTATCCCCACCAGCTCCAGTTCCCGACAAGGGAATCGTGCTGATCCCAATGACGTCTTCAAAGCTTCTTCCAAAATAGATATTTCGGTTAATGTAGGCCGATCCCACAAATTCCCGTGTCTCATGATCTTCAGGGATGTCTGGAGTGATGTCGTGGAGTTTGTAGTCCACAACTTTGGCGTCGCCTTTGCCTTGAATATCCATGATCAGTGAACCCACAGCTGCCCCGTGAGCTCCAGTTTGAACAATTGGAATCAGCTCACCATTTAAATTGGGTACCATCACTGGCTCATTAAAGCGGTAGTGGTCATGGCCTCCGACGATAAGATCAATGCTATGGGTTTTTTTAACCAGTGAGGAGTCAGTGGCAAGACCTGTGTGGGTTAAGGCCACCATGAAATCGACATTCTCTTTGAGGCCTTTGTTGGCCATTCGCACCGCCGCTTTGTGGGCCGAAGAAATAAATCCCAAAGGGCGAAGTGGGTATTGAAAGTGAACTTCAGTTGTAGTTAAACCAAAGACACGAATTTTTAGGCCATCGATGATAAAATCTTTAAAATCCGGCATCACACCCTCTAGACCCATTAAAAATTTACCTTCTAAATTAGCAGAAAGGATCGGCGTCTTGAGCTTGGCCACACGAATTTGTCGGGCGAGTTCTGTTCCACCTAAAATGTAATCGTGATTTCCTAAAACCGTGGCATCAACTCCTAAAATATCCAAGGCCCTGAGAGAATCACTGCCTTCATTGGAAAAATAAAAAGATGATCCTTCTCCGAAATCACCAGCATCTAAATAAAGTGATGGGATGCCTTTGGAGCTGGCCTCGGCACGCAGTTCATCAATTTTAGTTTTCAGTCTGGCATAACCACCATTTCCATTTCTGGATCCAGTGAAATAAGAGTGAAGATCATTTGTATGAATAATTTGAACTAACTTCGCCGAGACTGAATTCATCACTCCAAATGAGAGAATAAAAGTGAGAATTCTGAGTTGTTTCATGCAGGCTCTTTAGGTGCGATGGAATTATTTGGGCTTCCTCTATTAGACAGGACTATAGGGGCAGAAAAAAGACTGTAAATTTTTCCGTTATGTGGGGACTTAAGACCTCTCTGTAGGTTAAAACCCAATCTATGAAATCTGAACTTCTTCTTCCTGTTGGCAATATGGCCATGTGTTTGGCTGCGGTGCATCATGGTGCCGATGCTATTTATGTGGGTGTTCCTTTTTTTAATGCCCGAGGAAGAACCACTGATTTGAGTTTTGTTGAACTCAAAGAAATGATCGACCTCTGTCATCTCTATGGTGTGAAAGTAAATCTCGCCTTCAATGTGGTGATCTTTCAAAATGAATTTCCCAAAGTTATCGAAGTCCTCAAAGAAATTCTTCCTATGGGTCCTGATGCATTCATTGTTCAGGACTTGGGACTCGCAAAACTCATTCGTACCATGGCACCCCATCAGCGCATCCATGGATCAACTCAGATGACTGTGACTAGTACTGACGCTATCAAGTTAGTCGATGATCTTAAAATTGATCGCTTTGTTTTGGGGCGCGAGAATTCTTTGCCAGAAATAAAACTCATTCGTGAATCCACTGATAAAGAACTGGAAGTCTTTGTTCATGGAGCTTTGTGCGTGGCCTATTCTGGCCAGTGTTTTACTTCTGAATCTCTAGGAGGAAGAAGTGCTAACCGCGGTCAGTGTGCTCAGAGTTGCCGGCTACCTTATGAGCTCTATGTGGATGATGTTAAAAAAGAAATGGGAGATAAGAAGTATCTTGTGAGTCCCAAAGATCTTATGGGGATTTCTGAAGTAAGTGCTCTTCAAAATATGGGTGTGAATTCCTTTAAAGTCGAAGGGCGCTTAAAAACTCCAGAGTATGTGGCTTCAACTGCCAAAAACTATCGCGAAGTTTTAGACGGTGAATCTCTCAATTTAGAAAAGCGCACGCAAGAGCTTGCCACTACTTATTCACGAGGATTTTTCTCCGGTTGGCTTAATGGGGTTGATCATCAACAACTAGTGGATGGAACTTATTCCGCTCACCGTGGAATTGAAGTGGGAACCATAGTTGAAATTAAAAACAAAAAAATCATGGTGAACTCATCGGCTGATCTCAAAGCAGGCATGGGTCTTCTATTTATTGGTAAAGAAGAAATGGGCTCGAAGATATTCTCTTCACTTCGCATAGGAAAGAATTTTGAAGTTGAGCTCGTAACCAAGAATTTAAAATTGGAAAAAGGTCAGAAAGTTTTCTTAAACTCCAATGAAGTTAAAGATAAGGACTACCAGCGAGCTTGGCAGTCCCGTGAGCATCAGAAGCGCATTCCTTTGAAGATGATTGTTCAGGGGATGAATCGCGAGCCTTTGCTCGTTAAGGCCATTGATCCTGAGGGACGTGAGGTCTATGCCCAGACTCAGAACTGTTTAGGACCCGCCACTACAAAACCCATTACTGCTGAGTTTGTCAAAGACGAATTAAGCTCTCTTGGAACAACGGTTTATGAGTTAGCTGACTTTGATTGCTACATTGAAAATGATCTCTACATTTACCATAAAGAACTCAAAGAGGTTCGTCGTGAGCTGGTAGAGAAAATGAATGGCGCTCGCCTTGAGCGAAAAAATATTGTGATCAACGAAGTGGCGCTCCCTGCACTCAAAGCTCATTTGAAAAATAAACCCCAGCTCAATATCCTTCTTCGCTCAAAAGAGCAGGTTGAGGGGTTTGCCTCTGCTCGGGATACTTTCAAAAACTATTCTGAAGAAATCAAAACGGTGATTCTTGATTTTGAATTTGGGAAAGATTACGAGTCGTCTGTTAAGCTCATCAAGGAACTTAACATTCCGGTGGCCATTGCTACTACACGAATTCTTAAACCCAAAGAGTATTATAATCTTAAAGTTATTATGCGGGCCAATCCGGATAAAATCTTAGTTCGCAACACAGGTGCCCTTAAGTATCTGAAAGACGAATCAAAAATTCCGCTGTTAGGGGATTTCTCTCTGAATGTAACCAACTCAGAAACGCTTGAGTATCTCACAGGCAAGGGTTTGGAGAGTATCAACGTCTCCTATGATCTCAATCAAGATCAGCTATTAGATCTTGTTTCATACGGCGATCCATCGAAAATCGAAGTTACCCTTCACCAATATATGCCTGAGTTTCACATGGAGCATTGTGTGTTTGCGGCCTTCTTATCCACAGGCTCATCTTTCAAAGATTGCGGCAAACCTTGTGAGAAACACGAAGTAAAACTCAAAGACCCTTACGGAAATATGCATTTCTTGAAGGCCGATCAAGAGTGCCGAAACACCTTCTTCAAGGCGACTCCTCAGTCTGCTGGATTTCTCACACAGGAGCTCATTAATAGGGGTGTTGCGACTTTTAGACTTGAAGGTTTAGGTGAAAAACCGGCCGAGATGAATCGCAAAATATTAACTTACCTCAAGCTTATCAAAGGTGAAATTAGCTCATCTCAAGCCGTTGAGGATTTGAAAGTCAATGAGACCTATGGTTTAGGTCTGGGCCAAATGAATAAGTCAGATACCTACAAAGATCGAAAGAAAGAATCTCGCACCTAATCTACCCGATACCTTTTCGACATTGAATGTTTTCCAAGAATTGTTATGATGAAAAAACTGGTGGGTTGATATTTTATTATCTGCAGGAG
>CAMDDI010000160.1 GCA_945890905.1 Bacteriovorax stolpii | reverse complement strand
CGGACTCGCTGCTCCTTTGAAATTGCGGCCAAGCGATTAGGTGCCGAAATTGTGAATTTTGTTCCTGAGAATTCCAGTGTTAAAAAAGGTGAAACAGTTTACGACACTCTCAAAACATTAGAAAGTTTAGGAGTAGATGGAATCATTTTTAGACACTCAGATGATCATGTCTTCGATGACATTCAAGATAAAATTAATCGCCCACTTTTGAGTGCTGGTGCTGGGAAATTCGAGCATCCCTCTCAAGGTCTGCTGGATCTGCTCACTCTCAAGCAAGAGTTCAACGATCTTAAAGGTCTCAAGGTCGCCATCTGTGGCGATATCAAACATTCCCGAGTTGCGGGCTCACTCATGGTAGCAGCCGAAATTCTCGGAATGGAAGTGTATCTTTGTGGACCAGAACCTTTAGTTCCCAAACCGACAAAAAGCTTCATTAAGAAAATGTCTTTTGATGAGGCTCTCCCCCAAGTAGACGCAGTCATGATGCTCAGAATTCAACTCGAGCGGCATGAGAGTCTTGAGTTGGATGCGAAATCTTATCACGAGCAATTTGGACTCAACCTAGAGCGACAAAAGAAAATGAAACCAAAGGCGATCATTCTTCATCCGGGACCATTCAATCGCGGAATAGAAATCTCTGATGAAATTGTTGAACATCCTCAGTCTCGCATCTTTAAACAAATGGGCAATGGCGTTTATGCCCGCATGGCCATTCTTGAATGGGCCATGAACAAAGGTGAAACATGAAAAAGATCAAACTTGTTCTTGAAACTGGCGAAGAATTTCTCGGAGAATCCATCGGGTACGATATTGATAATATCTACTCTCTAGGTGAACTCGTATTCAACACGAGTATGACGGGTTATCAAGAAATCCTCTCTGATCCATCTTACTGCGATCAAATGGTCGTGATGACTTATCCCCTGATCGGAAACTACGGAGTCAATAAAGATGACTTTGAATCTTTGACTCCTGCTTTGAAGGGTCTAATTGTAAGAGAGTGTCCTGAAGAAGGTTCTAACTGGAGAAATGAATACTCATTAAGAGAACTTCTCAAACGCTTTAAGATCCCGGGGATCGCGGGTCTAGATACCCGAGAGCTTACAAAAAAAATTCGCAACAACGGAGTAGTGAGAGCTGTTCTTGTTCCAGAAAATTATCCTCTTCACAATATTCAACTAGTCCTCTCACGTCCGATGGGAACAGATCAAATTGCACGAGTTTCAACTAAAAACCCCATTCATTTTCCCGGATCAGGAAAACGCATCATTCTCATGGACTTTGGTTACAAGAAAAATATTCTGCGCTCACTTATGGTCAGAGATTGTGATGTGGTAGTCGTTCCGTGGAATGCTTCTTTAGAAGCCATTCAGAGCTACAGGCCTCAGGGGGTTCTACTTTCAAATGGTCCGGGTAACCCCAAAGATATTCCAGAAGTTTTGCCCGTGATCCGTGAATTACAAAAACTCTATCCCATGTTTTCAATATGCATGGGCCATCAGCTTTTTGCTCTGGCCAACGGTGCAGATACAGAAAAACTAAAATTTGGACATCGAGGTGCCAACCATCCGGTGAAAGATTTGCGACTTGGAAAAGTTTTCATGAGTTCTCAGAATCATGGTTACTCGGTCACTAATCAATCAGTGGCCAATAGTGAACTTGAAATCACTCAAATCAACATCAATGACAAAACGGTTGAAGGCTTAAGTCATAAAACACTTCCTGCATTTTCAGTACAGTATCATCCAGAGGCATGTCCAGGGCCTGAGGATACTGGTTGGCTCTTTGATGAATTTCTCTCAGGAATAAGGAATTAATTTATGAGTCTTAATCCTAATCTTAAAAAAATTCTTGTTATTGGTTCAGGCCCCATAGTGATTGGACAGGCCGCGGAGTTTGATTACTCGGGAACTCAAGCTGTGAAATCACTTATCGAAGAAGGTATGGAAGTGGTTCTTGTGAACTCAAACCCTGCCACCATCATGACGGATAAAGAAACAGCTCACAAAGTTTATATCGAACCGCTAACTAAAGAGTTTCTCCTCAAAATCATACATAAAGAAAAACCAGACGGACTTCTTCCTACTCTGGGTGGTCAGACTGCTTTGAACTTGGCAGTAAAACTAGAAGAAGAGGGTCACTTAAAACGCTTGGGAGTTCAACTCTTGGGTTGCCGAGTAGATACCATTCAAAAAGCCGAAGACAGAAAACTATTTAAAGATTTGATGATTGAAATTGGTGAACCTGTTCCTCAATCTTGTATTGTGACTACCGTTGAAGAGGCATTAAGCTTTGCCGACAAAATCGGCTTCCCTCTTATAGTGCGTCCAGCTTTTACTCTTGGAGGAACCGGTGGAGGTATTGCACTCAAGCGCGATGAACTAATCACCACTACCACATCAGGAATTTCAGCTTCACCAATTGGTCAGTGCTTAATCGAGAGATCCATAGCTGGATTTAAAGAAATTGAGTACGAAGTGATCCGCGACAGCAATGATAACTGTATTATTGTGTGTAATATGGAAAACATCGATCCAGTGGGAGTTCACACTGGGGATTCTATCGTGGTGGCCCCAAGCCAAACTTTAAGTGATAAAGAATATCAAATTTTGAGATCATCTGCTCTCAAAATTATTCGTTCTCTTAAAATTGAGGGAGGATGTAATGTGCAATACGCGATGGATCCTCACTCGTTTCAATACTATGTTATCGAAGTAAATCCACGAGTTTCACGCTCTTCTGCTCTCGCTTCAAAGGCCACGGGCTACCCCATTGCTAAGATCGCAGCTAAGATTGCTTTGGGTCTAACCCTGGATGAAATACTCAATCCCATTACTAAAAAAACTTACGCATGTTTTGAACCAGCTCTGGATTATGTTGTTTCAAAAATTCCTCGCTGGCCCTTTGATAAATTCGTAACTGCCAATCGCCGCCTCGGAACTCAAATGAAGGCCACAGGCGAAGTCATGGCACTCGGCCGCACGATGGAAGAATCTCTTCTTAAGGCCATACGATCTTTAGAAGTGGGGCTTTATCACATTGAACTTCCTTCTTTGGTAGGAAAATCTCGCGAAGAGATGATTGATAAAATATTAAAGCAAGATGACGAGAGACTCTTTGCAATTGCAGAGGCCATGAGAATTGGAGTTTCGGCTCAAGAGATTAACCAACTCACAAAAATCGACATGTTCTTTCTCTCTAAGATCGACCGAATTATCGCCATGGAAAAAAGACTTGTAACTCTGGAAAAAAATCCAGAAGTAGTAAGAGACGCAAAACGCATGGGCTTCTCAGACCATTATCTGGCCAGGCTCTGGAAAGTGAAAGAGGCTGAAGTCTATGACTGGCGCAAAAAACATGGAATAACACCTGTGTATAAGATGGTAGATAGTTGTGCAGGTGAATTTGAATCTTCTACTCCGTACTATTACTCAACTTACGAAAGAGAAGATGAAGTTTTAGAATCTAGCAAAAAGAAAGTTGTAGTCTTAGGCTCCGGTCCCATTCGAATTGGCCAAGGAATTGAGTTTGACTACGCAACTGTTCACGCCATTGATGCCATTAGAAGCATGGGTTATGAAGCCATAGTAATTAACAATAACCCAGAAACAGTTTCTACAGATTTTAACATTTCAGATCGCTTGTACTTCGAACCCCTTACAGTGGAAGATGTCTTTAATGTAATTGAGCGTGAAAAGCCAGTGGGTGTAATTGTTCAGTTCGGAGGGCAGACGGCCATTAACTTAGCTGAACCTCTGGCACTTCGAGGTGTGAAAATTCTTGGAACTTCAGTGGATGATATCGACCGCTCAGAAAATAGAAAACGCTTTGAAGAAGTTCTGCGCGGCCTTGATATTGCCCAGCCTTTAGGATGTACAGTAACTTCCATGAATGAAGCTGTTGAAAAATCCGCTCACCTTGGCTTTCCAGTCATCGTTCGTCCTTCCTATGTTTTAGGGGGAAGGGCCATGGAGATAGTTTATAACGAACTAGAGCTCTTGGATTACATGAAGAGAAATGTTCAAGTAAACCCTGAACATCCCGTTCTCATCGACCGGTACATGATTGGCAGGGAGATGGAAGTTGATGCCATCTGTGACGGTGAAACAGTATTTATCCCGGGAATTATGGAGCATATCGAAAAAGCGGGAGTTCACTCGGGAGACTCCATCGCTGTGTATCCACCCCAGACGGTTGGCCAAGATATTTTAGATAAGCTCTCTGCTACTACCCTCTCTATTACCAGCGCTTTGAATATAAAAGGCCTTTTGAACCTTCAGTTTGTCATCAGTGGTGGCCAAGTGTTTGTGATTGAAGTGAATCCTCGCTCATCCCGGACTGTTCCCTTCTTATCTAAAGTCACAGGAGTTCAGATGGCCAAAATCGCCACACGTGCCATCCTCGGTGAATCTTTGATTCAGCAAGGCTTCTTCCATGGAACACTTCCACCGAAAGACTTTGTTGCGGTGAAAGCTCCAGTGTTCTCTTTTGCCAAACTCTCTGATGTTGAAATTGCTCTAGGTCCAGAAATGAAATCAACTGGTGAAGTCATGGGCAAAGATAAAGTGTTTGAAAAGGCGCTTCATAAAGCCTTTGTTGCCGCTGGAGTGATCATTCCTGATTCAGGAACAATTCTCGCAACCATAAGTGATCAGGATAAAGATGAGGCCCTCAGTCTCTTCAAGCGTTTTCACCAAATCGGATTTGATTTCATCGCCACTGAAGGGACTGCAAAACTAATAAGAGAAGCAGGGATTTCAGTACGGACTATTGCCCGAATAGGCCAATCAGAAAATGATATTATTAAAGAAATTAAATCAGGCCGGGTGGCGATGATCATCAACACTATTTCTAAAGGAAAAAATGTTGAATCAGATGGATTTAAAATGCGCAGGATTGCAGTAGAGAGAGGACTTCTTTGTCTAACCTCTCTGGATACCACTGAAGCACTCTTAAAAACTATTGAGCGAAATACGTATACCATGGAGCCACTCTCATGATTCCTGCAGAGAAAGTGATTGTTGCTCTTGATACCCAAGATCCTGAGCAAGTGAAAAAGATTCTTGATGCTCTCAAAGGCTATAAAGTTTGGGTAAAAATTGGGATGGAACTCTTTTACTCTTTGGGCCCTCAGGTTATTCAAGAGGCCAAAGACAGAGACCTTAAAGTTTTTTTAGATTTAAAACTTCACGACATCCCCACCACCGTTTCACATGCACTTCAAGCTTTAATGAAGCATCCAGTTGATATGGTAAATGTCCACGCAGCAGGTGGTAGTGAAATGCTGAAGATGGCGAGTTCAGTAGTTAAGAGCTCAGTTCATAAACCTCTTCTCATTGCGGTTACTCAACTTACCAGTACCACTCAGTCTCAGGTTAATGATGAGCAGCACATCACCGGCAGTTTAGAAGAAAGTGTTGTTCATTACGCTCAATTGGCAAGGATGTCAGGATGTGATGGTGTGGTTTGTGCCCCCCAGGAAGTCATTGCGATAAAAAAGATCTGTTCTCCGGAATTTATTACGGTCACACCTGGGATACGTCCTTTAGGTACCTCGATGAATGATCAAAAAAGAGTGACCACACCGATGGATGCATTACGTTTGGGTACTGATTACATGGTAATTGGTAGACCCATCACTCAAAACCCTAGCCCCTTAGTGGCCCTGGTTTCGATTCTTAAAGGAAGTTAAATGACGATTCAAATGGATGTGGCCAGAATTCTCCTCAAAGAGCGGGCAGTATTTTTAAGACCAGAAGATCCTTTTACATGGACCTCCGGAATAGAATCCCCTATGTATTGCGATAACCGTTTACTCATTTCTACAGTTGGCCCTCGCAATCAAATAGTGAAAGCATTTAGTGAAAAAATTAAACTCCTTAATGTTGATATCATCGCAGGAACTGCTACCGCAGGAATCCCGTGGGCCGCATGGATAGCCATGGATTTGAATCTTCCCCTCGTTTACGTTCGCAGCTCGAGTAAAGATCATGGACGCCAAAACGCCATTGAAGGGAGTATTAGTCAGGGAGCGCGCACTGTTTTGATCGAAGATCTTATCTCTACGGGGAAAAGCTCTATTGCAGCTGCCCAGCGCCTTCAAGAAAAAGAAGTGAGTGTTGAGTCAGTGATGAGTATTTTTACCTATGGATTCAATCAGGTGCACGATGTATTCAACCAGGCGAAGCTTCAAACCGAATCTCTCACTAATTTTGATGTTTTGGCCCAAGTTGCCTATGATGAAAAGATGTTGGATGATAAGAACCTCAAACAAGTCCTGGAATGGAGAAAAGGTGTTGTATTCCCATGAGTGAATTAACTTACAAAAAGAAAAAACTAGTTTTTTCAAAAACAGATATTGAATCGGTTGCTAAAAAATATAAAACTCCATTCTTTCTTTATTCTGAAGAGATTTTAGTGAACAACTATCAGAGTTTTTATGAAGGTGCCAAAGCTGCTGGAGTAAGAAAGCCCCTAGTTTGTTTTGCCATGAAATCAAATCCCAACAAAGAATTAGTTTCAATCCTTGCTTCCATGGGCTCAGGAGCTGACATCGTATCTGGCGGAGAACTGCGCCGTGCTCTCGAAGCCGGAATTCCAAGTGATAAAATTGTTTTCTCTGGTGTAGGAAAAACCGAAGAGGAAATTCTCTACGCCCTCACCGTATCTAAGAAAGGGATTTATTCATTTAATGTTGAATCTCTAGAAGAGTTAGAGCTTATAAATAAGTGTGCTAAGAAAACTAAGACTAACGCCCGTATTTGTTTCCGTTTAAATCCTGTGGTGAAACCCAAAACTCATAAGTTTATTTCTACTGGAAATAAAACCCATAAGTTTGGTCTTTTAGAAAAAGATGTCCTCGCTTCACTAGGTAAATCGATCTACTGGAGTCACAGTACTCTTGTGGGACTTTCTGTTCACATTGGCAGCCAACTTCTTGATCTTAAGGCCACCAAACGTGCCATCGCCATTTTATGTGACGTCGCTCTTAAAACCAAAATGCCTCTGGAGTTTCTAGATGTAGGCGGGGGCCTGGGTGTGGATTACCACCCAGATGAAAAAAAGAGGCTTCCAAGTATAGAAACCTATATGAACATTGTGGCGGCGACTCTTGATAGAAATTTTTATCAAAAGAGCGATTTGAAACCTCGTGTAGTATTTGAGCCAGGTCGCCGGATTGTGGCCAAGGCCGGAATTTTTGTCATGTCAGTTTTAAGAAATAAAGTTTCTGAGAATAATCATTTTGTCATCGTGGATGGTGGGATGAATGATTTCATGCGCCCGTCACTATATGATGCTTATCACGGCATGCTGCCGGTTCACCAAGGCCTGGCCAAACATCCATGTCATATCGTGGGTCCCATCTGCGAGACCAGTGATTGCTTTGGATCAAATCGCCTGATGCCGAAATTAAAATCGGGGGATCTACTGGTGTTGCAAGATACTGGGGCCTATGGTTTCAGCATGGGATCAAACTACAATTTACGTGGTCGTCCTCTGGAACTTCTTATCAAGAAGAACCAGAAGTTCAAAACGATCAATAAGCCTCAAGACTACAAAGATTTACTCTAAGACTGAATAGTCCAAGTTGTTGAGCCGTCAGGATTGTCTTTTAATTCGACTTTCTTGGCGGTAAGTTCTTTTCTAATTTCATCTGCTCGTGCCCAATTCTTAGATGCTTTCGCAGTCTTTCTTTCTTCGATGAGACCATCAATCCAGGCAGAATCCACTCCTAAACTAGATGTATCTTTAGAGTATTTACGCAGACTCTCGAGTACCTCTTCCGGATGTGCACTCACAAATCCGATGGCATTTTTCATGAACTCAGTAATCTCATGAACTTTTTTCAAAGAAGAATCACTTAAGGAATCTTTGTGAGATTTCACATGGCGGAGGATTGAGAAAAACTGTCCAAGGGCACCAGCAGAATTGAAATCGTTGGCAAGTTCATCTTTAATTTTTTCAAGTGCGCCTTCAATCTCAGTATCTATTGCACCCGCACCACTTGCCTTATAGCCTCTGCTTTCAATAACGTATTCATGAATACGGGCCACTTCATCAATGGCGCGATGAATGACTTCTTCGG
>CAMDDI010000159.1 GCA_945890905.1 Bacteriovorax stolpii | reverse complement strand
GCTCAGATATTAACAAAGTTATTGAAGCTGAAATAGTGATGTGTGGAGCTAGTGCTTCCAACGGTTTTTTAAGTCTTGAATCATTTAAAAAGAATGCGGTGATTGTAGATATAGCGGTACCACTTTCCATTAAACCAGAACTCATTGAGGCCATTGATGAAAAGCGTCCAGATCTAACTTATCATCTTGGTGGTGTGGCCCAAATGCCGCAGGATCAAAGTATCGATTTCTTTATTCTACCATTGGCCCAAAATGAATGCTACGCCTGCATGGCAGAAACCTTCTCAGTGGGCCTTACTGACCAAAAAAACTTCTTGAACGTAGGTGACCTTGATAAATCAATTGTTCTAGGGGTAGAAAAGCTTGCTGAATCTGCAGGGTTTCTCCTTGGTCGCAACAAAGACAAGAGCTCACTCTAGTTTTTTTCCATACAGCACATACTGAGCGTAAGGGGTCAGAAGTTTTTCTTCAAAACTTCTACGTGATGGGGAATTTGCATTTTGGAAAGTCACTAAGACCTTTCTCATGGCAAGAACCGAAGCGGAAATTCTATTAGAGACTTGTATTTGAACACCTTTTATTTCTTCACCATTCGGCCCAGGAATTTTTCCCACGTGGGCAATAAGGTAAGTTCCATTATTGAGTTTAAGCCTGGCCAGTACCAATGCTTTTTGAATCATGGATAATTTCTTGCCTTTATGCTTGGCAAGTATGGGTAGTGGATCCACAAAATTAATACTAAATCCAACTGGCTTACCTCGGAGCTCAATGATATACGCAAAAAGGGGATTGATGATATACTTGAAGTCGTTGTAAATCACTTTAAACTGCTCAAAACTCACTGATTCGTATTCTGGCATCTTGCTGTACGCTTCACTAAAAAGATCATATATAATTTTTAGTTCATTTTCCCAGTCATGAAGACGCACGCATCTAATAGTGGTCTTTAAATCCTTATTTTTTGTCTTATGATGACTGCCATTTTTCTTATGACCTAGCTTCCAGCGCTTGGTGAGATAATCTTTTATCCCTCGAAGCTTTTCTATTCGATAAGAATCCCAGTTGCCAATCACCTCATATCCACAAAGTTTAAAAAGATCATGATAATAATCCGGATAAACTGGTTCACCATAAAATGGTGTATTCCCTCCGGGACAACGGATGCGATATTTGACAAAAAAGTTAAGATCCACAGGTGTTTTAATATTCTTTAAGCCAACACTTCTGGCCACTTCTTCAATTTCTGAAATTAAAAATTTTGCCGCAGCTTCATCATTTTCCCAATCGATAAAACCCAGGCTGCCAAGCTCGGAATTTTCTTTAAAACAGAGAATGGCCTGGGCCTGAGTTTTACCATTATTTGAAATAATAACTGCTCGCCACTTAAAATCTGCGGCAAAGATTGAATCAGGAAGAAAGTACTTTTCGTAATCAGCTATCACATCCGGAAAGCTTGTTGGAATATCTTGATGAATCTTATTCTTAAAATTTATGAAGCGATCAAAAAAGTCTTCATCCCAGCGTTCTTGAATTTCAACTTTCATGTTTTCTTCTTGTGACTTCCATCATCACATTACTTAAAGGTCTGAGACTCAGTCCTGCTTCTGAAGTTTGTGGCTTTTCATTTATAATGGTCCAGTCAAAGTGGTGAATGAGAGAAGCAAGAATAATTTTAGATTCCATTCCAGCAAAATGAGCTCCAATGCAGGCGCGAGGACCAAGTCCAAAGGGATAATACGACCCTGGAATAATTTTTTTCTTCTCTGCCGGAAAAAATCTTTCAGGATGAAATTTTTCAGGATTTTCCCAAAAATCTTTTGAGCGCTGACTTACATAAGGGGCCACAACCACACTGGCCCCCTTAGGGATTTTTAAATCTTTAAGTTGATCATCTTCTTGAGCATGCCTCATATAGACCCAAATAGGTGGCCAGAGTCTCATTACCTCATCGGTGACAGCAGAGTGCCATGGAGCAGAATTGAGAGCTTCATAGTTTTTATCTTTAAAGAAGTTCTCGGCTTCAGGGATCAATTTATCTTTATAGTGAGGGTTTTTCGCGAGCTCAATCATCATCCAGCTCATGGTATTGGTGATGGTTTCGTGTCCGGCCATCATGAAAGTCATGATTTCATCCCGGATTTCACGATCCGACATGGGAGAAGTACCCTCTTCATGGGCATCGATTAATAATTGAATAAGATCATTTTTTTTATCACTCTTGCGGCGGTCAGAAATAAGTCCATAAACATAAGCATCAAATTTTTTGAGAATTTTTCTTAGTCGCAAATTATCTTCAGTAGGAATCCAATAAGGAATGGGAACAGCAGAGCGGGTTTTCTTGGTCACAAGATGAAGAAAATGAAGAATATCATCTAACCAATCCATCATCTCTTCGTTGACCTCTTGAGAGAACAGGGCTTTGAGAACAATTCTCCAGGTCAATTGGTTCATTTCGGTGAAAGCATTGATCTTTTTTTTCTTTGTTAGCTCTTCAATGAACTCCAAAGTTGATTCAAGAACTCTGGGTGAGAGTTCATAGACACTTTTGATATTCATCATGGGACGAATCAGGCGATGCTGCTTTCTCCAAGAATCCCCTTCATTAGTGACTAATCCGTTACCCATTAGTTTTTTCATGGCCTGGGTAGTGCGCCCCTTAGTGTAGGCGGAATTATTAGTCTTCAAGACATGAATAATATCTTCGGGACCACTGATGATAAAAACTTTCTTACCAAAAACCTCTAGGCACATACTGTGTCCTTGTTCTTGGTGAAGCTTCATAATATATCCTAGAGGATCTTCTCGATAACTTTTCAATATTTGATAAGATTTAATTAAACTCATAGAATTGTGATTTTCCCTGTCTGTGCATCCATTTGAATCCGGTCGCCAGTTTTTATTCTATGAGTCGCACCTCTCACACCAACAATTGTGGGAATTGAAAGTTCGCGACCAATAATTGCAGTATGACTCAAAAGTGAACCCTTTTCAGAAATAAGCCCTAAACTTCTCGACATAATATAGACCCAGGCCGGATCCGTATTTTTAGTTACCAAGATAAAATCTTTTAGCTCAGTACTTAACGCATCTGAGGGATTTTCTAAAACAAGGGCCCAGCCTTGAGTTTGGCCTGAAGAGACTCCTTGGCCATGAATCTCCCCCTTATCTTCAGCGACATTCATAATAGGAAGTTTTTCTGACTCTACCCATTGAATTATTTCTGGGTAAGCCTGAGTTTTAGTTTGCCAGTTACGGCGACTTTCAATGAGTGGAAGAATAGCTTCTGTTCCCAGTTGCCACTCCTCATGGTTCACCGAAAAGAAATCTAGTATTTCAAACTTACTCCAGATTTCATTTTCAGCAGGCAACTGTTCCGCAAGTTTTAGAACAAGAGATCTTAAATGATGATAAAATCTGCCTCGCCAAAGCCTTGTGGCTTCTCTCATCGCAATAGAATCTCTGGTAAACTTCAAGATATAATTTTCGAACCAATTCAGATCCACTGTTTTAGATTGCGCAATCCGAGTGGTTTCAAGGCTTGGATTATTCTTGGCCCACTTCATGAGTTGATAGAATAGCGCAGGATTATTTTTCAGAGGCAAACTTTCAAGTTTAAGTTCTTCAAAAGAGCGATCCCCGTAAAGATTTAAAAAATTCTGTAATTTTTGAACTTCTGTACCAAATCCCTTTTGCGATAAATCTAAAAATGAATCCTCGTAGGGCTTCACACCCATCTTCCAAGTGTATTGACCCATTTCTTGGATGAATTCCGGTGATAAGTTTGTTACTAAAGAATCAAAAAAGTGCAGTGGTTTTAGGGAATCTATCCCTTCAGAAGTTTTTAGGATATCAATCACTGATTCTTCACTAATGCCCCTCTTTTTAAGAGATCGGCTTAAGAGGGCTAAACCTATCATCACAAAGATATCATTGACTACTGTAAGGCCAAATCCCATTGGTCGGCTTAACAGTGATTGCATGTAGAAAATGGTTTCGTGGGAATTTCGAAGCTCTTTTTGTTCCTTTTCGATTTTCAAATTGAGTTTTTCCAGGTCACTTAAAAAGTGAAAAAAAACTTTCTTGCGGTTAAAAATCATTTTGAGCATTGAAATGGCTGAAGAGAAAATCTCCACAGAAGAGGGCTTCGTATCATGATAAGGAATAGTCATCCCTTGAAGTTCTCCGCCAATCATTTTGTGCCAGTTATCAATATTCTTATCCCCGCCAGGCAGTGCCCTTAGGACCGCGTAGTAATGCTCCAGATGATAGTAGAGATGACCATCAACATGACTAATAAGTTTGGCATAATGAGGTTTTAAAACTTTAAGTCTTTCAGGGCTTGCACCTAGGGCGATAGCCGATTCGATAAATACATTCTCATAAGCTTTTTGGACAAATAGGGCCGTAAAAGGGCTCACTGTTCCAGGATAGGATTCAGAAAGATTTGTATCAACTAAAACACTTAGAGGTTCAAAAGCACGAGTGATGGGTCTAATCTGAAAAATGAAAAGCTCCTCACAACGAAATCCCCATTCAATGTCACAAGCCATTTTAATATTGGACTCAAGCATGAGGGATTCAATGAGAAGTTTTTTAATTTCTTGAGCATTCAACACTTCGGAAGAATTATTATTCACTTTGTGGATAAGATCAAAGCCCCGGGTGAATAAATAATGATCCACTTCAGAATGACCTGAAACTACACCTTCCCCCATTCCAAAAGCAGCATCAATGGCAATGGCCGAGGTGGGTTCAACTGGAGAGCGTGAAAAAAGTACTCCGCTTTTATCAACAGTAATAAGTTCTTGGACCACAACGGCCATGAGAACTTTCATCTGAATATTTTTTCGGTCCATGTATTCAGTCACTCGATTAGAGTGAACCGATTCAAAAATTTGAATCAGAGACTCTCTCCAGTTTAGCTGAGTTACGTTTAAAAGAGTCTCAAAGAGACCTGCAAAACTTGAATCTTGCTGATCCTCTGCGATCATAGAGCTGCGAAGAGCTATCATTGAATGATTCTCAAAAAAATCATTGAAGCGATCTTCTAATTCTGGAGCTAGGGCGTGGTGAGTCTGATAATAGGAAAAACTCTCAGTTGTAACCACAAAAAAAGGAGCAACATGAGCACCCCACTGCATAAGTTTTTGCAGATGCAAACCTTTACCCCCTACCAAATCCAAAGTCGATAATTCGTGGGACTCTTTCCATAAATTCATATGAGTGCAATCACCAATAAGAATAGAATCACTGAAATTATTTGAAGTTCTGCTTGCTGTTTAAGTGGAGCGCTCAGTTTCAGAGTGAAAAGAAAACGCCACGATGGAAAACTTACTCCAAGCTGCAAAATGATAAACCCTGCCATCCATAAAGGTGAGATCTTAAGTGACTCACAGATGCACAGCACACTGGCAGAAAAAATAAGCTGGATGACTAGTGCAAGGCCTATGGACTTGCGGGGTCCCCAGATTTTTGAATAAGTGGTGTAAGTAGTCTCTTGTTCGGGAGTTCTAATTTTTCGCAAAATTTCCCAGTTCGTAAAAATTAAACAGATCGGAAGAATACTCAAAATTTTATCCCATCCCACCCTTGGATCCATCTGCATACAGGCCAAAATCAGGTAAATAAAATTAAATACCACAATGGGGTGATGTGAAAGAAAGGCCAAGGGCAGGCTCTTCCTCATAAGCTTCTCTACAAAAAACCATTTTAGCATTAGTCCAGTAAAAATCAGAGTGGCAAGAGACCATAAGAGAAGAGGTTTTGAAGTGACACTTAAAAATACTATGGCAATAACGCAAAAGAGTCCTAGTGCCTTTAAATCTTCACGCTTCACTCTTCCGGAAGGGAGAGGTCTGAGAGGAAAATTTGTTAAGTCATCTTGATAATCTTTAAACTCATCCATGATGCGTATGAGAAGTGAAACAAAAGTGAGTACAAGTCCTGGAATAATAAGTTGCCGGCTAAACTCAACACGAATGTCATAAAGACGAAGGTAAACTAACTGGATAGTAATCGCAGTTATCATGGTCCCTAAAAAGCTAGACAAGGGAAACATTTCTTTAAGATAGATACCAAGCCGTTTCAGCATAAAATTCCTAGTACGGGTTTTTCCGAATTTTGGCCTTAAACAATAAAATATTGAAAACCAAGTGTATCAAAGTTCCTAAAATGATGGTGAGCCAGAAATCGGTCCAAGAAATATCCACCAAAAACTTATAAGCAACCATGCAACCAATTGCAGAATCCGCCTGATCTAGAATGATAAAGGTCCATTTAAACCGATCTGAGGTAAGCCCTTCTTTAATTCCCAGTCTGCGCTTGAGAAAGGAGTTTGGGAGTTCGGCCAAGCAATATCCGTACCCCAAGTAAATGGCCAGCAACCATGAAGAAGTTGTGGTGAGTAGTGGTGTATTAAGATCGACTACAACTTCTATATACTGGGCAAGTAAAACTCCCGGCCACGTAGCGAGGGGCATTATAAAAAAGCCACGCCATGTTTTGTTTGCTCCAAACAGACTTTGATGAATTGGCTTCTTCAAGTAAGATAAGATATCTGCTTTAACAGCAACCATATGAAGAATACCCCCCACAATGAGGGGAAGTGATAATAGAAATGCGCGAATAAAATTCGCCGAATGGATACTAGTGATCATAGATAGATTATATGCTTAACAAAGAAAATCGCTACCTTTTCAAATTTGCCTGGAAGAGCATCAGAAGAAACGCGGGTCGCAGTTTCTTCATCGGTTTTTCTGTATCACTCGCAGTGGTCGTTGCGATTTGGGTTATTGCCTTTTTTGAGGGACTTAATTCCCAAATCGAAAGGGCGGTAGTGAATACTAATACTGGTTACTATCAACTCCAAGATCCACTTTATGCCCGCTCAACAGATTCTTCTAGGCCGCGCCCATTTTCATCAAAAATCATTCAAGACCTCGGCCAATCTTCAGTTCAAGTTTTTTCTCCCGAGCTGGTTTTAGATGGAAACATCGCCACACCCGATGGTGCTCAAGGATTAACCGTACTGGGTGTAGATCCTGATCTTCATAAAAAACTTATTCCTCTAGAGAAAAATCTCGTTGAAGGTAGTTACTTAGGTTCTGGTTCTGAAGCCAATGTGGTCATTGGAGAATCTCTGGCAAAGAAATTTAAGTTCCATTTGGGTGAGCAGATGGTGCTCAACTACCAGGATGTAAATGGTGAACTTAGATCTGAGATTCTTACCATTAGTGGGATTTACCGCTACAATAGTCCAAGCTTTGAAAAGAAATTTGTCTACATCACCCAAAAGACCTGGCAGAGCATTTTTCTTAATTCAGAATATCAAAACATTCTCTTTAATCGCATAACTCTCATTACCAATGACTTGAGTGTGACTAATAAACTCAATGGTGAGATTGCTAGCGACGGACTAATTCTTAAAACTTGGAAACAGATGAATCCCGAGATGGCCGTGATCCTGGAGTTTCATGACGGTATGATTAAATTCTTCTTCCTCATCATAGCTGTGACCATCACGATGACCATTCTCACCCCTGTACAAATGCTCTGGCAAGAGCGCTTTAAAGAACTCAAAATGATGAGTATCTTAGGGATTTCAGTAAGAAAATTTTGGAAGATCGGCATTTTCGAAGTGATTCAAATGATCTTACTTTCGGCCTTTCTCTCTAGTGCAACAATTCTTGTGATTATTGGTATTCAATCCAAAACAGGTATTGATTTTAGATTTCTGGGAGACGGAGTACCGATAGAGCGTGCTGGAATAAAACTTCCAGGTATTATCTTCCCTCAACTATCTGTGGATCAATTCATCATTACTTTTCTCTTTGTTGTGTTCGTTTTATCCGTGAGCTATCTGTGGTCTATATACCGCACTCTGAGAAGATTTAAGGTCGAAATATGAGAGGCTTTAAATTCTTACTTAAATTTAGTTACCGAAATTTATGGCGATTTCCTAAACGAACTCTCATCATGGTTTTGAGTTTAAGTATCGGAACTGGATTTATTATCTGGAATTTAAATTTCGCAGAGTCTGGATCGAAAGAAATGATGAAAGACTTCCTTCGTCAGTATTCAGGTCAGTACGTCATCACTAATGCGGAATATTATAAAAAAAGTAAACGTAAAGAGT
>CAMDDI010000158.1 GCA_945890905.1 Bacteriovorax stolpii | reverse complement strand
AAAGCCTCTGCCAATTCCGTGACCGCAATATTCATGAACCACTGAATAGCCATGAGCATGAGCTAGTTCTTCAATCGCTGCACCAATATCACCGATGTGTCCGCCCGGTCTACAAGCTTCAACTCCCGCCATCATACATTTGTATGTGGTCTCAACTAATTTCTTATGTTCCGGAGTGACATTACCAATTAAGAAAGTGTGATTAGTATCACCATGAAAACCTTTCCAAATAGTCGTCACATCAAGATTAACAATATCGCCATCTTTGAGAAATTCTGTTTCAGATGGAATACCGTGGCAAATAACATCATTGCGGGAAGTGCATAGTGATTTGGGAAAACCGTGATAGCCCAAGGTTGCAGGAATTCCTCCGCGGTTGATAGTATACTGATGACACATTTTGTTAATGTCTTCAGTACTCATACCAGCTTTGAGATTTTTTCCTAAGAAATGCAGAGTTTTCGCTGCCATTTTGCAGGACTCTCTCATAACTTCAATTTCGCGGGCAGATTTAATCGTAATCATTGTCTCCCTTATACACATTTAGGCGTATTTAGGCTAGTTTGAAGGCATGAAAAGCTATCAAGTCATCAGAACACATCTCTCCCCCTATCAAGCTTCTAATTTTGTGGATTTAGAGAAGCGCACCCTTGAGGCCCTAGGAGTTCAATATCGCCCTTTAAATGAGGCGAAGTCAGGTATGGAAACCATTCTTATTACCAACACTCATACTCAGCTCAAAGACCTTCCGGCAGATTTATTAACTCAGACTAAACTCATCATTCATCCCAATTCTGGATATGATCACTTTGCTGATGAGTACCATCTTTGGTCAAAAATTCCTCTGGCCATTGGCCACACTATCCGTGCCCAGGCCGTGGCCGAATATACCCTTGCTTCATTGTTTGAAGGAGTCTCTCAACTTCCTCAGCATTTAAGTTGGGATAAAGAGCGCAAATGGGATCGCAAACTGATTGGTGATATGAGTGTGTGGGTTTATGGTTATGGGCACATCGGAAAGAAAGTTGCTGATACCCTCAAAAATCTCGGCGCCAAAGTGACAGTGATTGATCCTTACGTGAGTGATTGTCCTCATCCTAGACTAAAGCATTGGTCAGCAGGTAATTTGCGATCTGCAGATGCTCACTTGATTTGTTGCAGTTTAAACGAAAGTACCCAGCATTTATTTAACCAGGATTTTTTCCAGAACGTTCATCCAGAGATTTTTATCGTAAACGGGGCCCGGGGAAAAATTATTGATTCAGCTGCTTTGAAAGAATTTCTGTCCAGGCATCCAAGGTCATTTGCTTATTTGGATGTATTTGAAAAAGAACCATTCGAAGAAGGATGGGTAAGCCTTCCCCATGTTTGGAAAACAAGCCACATCGCGGGAGTGTCTCACAATCTAGATCAGAAAATTTTAACCTTTGAAGTGGATATTTTAAAAGACTATCTCAGTTTGACTGAAGGCGAATTTAAGAAGAAGCATTTGGGTATTCTTCTGCAGACTAAATTTGTTAAGGGAGTTTTACTTTGAAAAATCTCACTGACTTTCTCACTCTTCCTGGAAATGGTGTCTTCACGGTTCATACTGGG
Organism: Bacteriovorax stolpii; assembly: GCA_945890905.1. Lineage (GTDB taxonomy): Bacteria > Bdellovibrionota > Bacteriovoracia > Bacteriovoracales > Bacteriovoracaceae > Peredibacter. The sequence continues at coordinate 6,561 of CAMDDI010000158.1, read as the reverse complement.
CAAGAAAAAAAGCAGCGTTTGTTTTCTGCTTATTACGGGACTAAAGATATCTCAAAGGCCCAAGTTAAATGGAAAAAAAGTTTAGAGATTTTAAAAGCCGACAGACCCTGGATTCTTGGTATTCCGTCTGACAATGGTGGTGGAATTCAGCGAGGGGCGAACTGGGGACCATTAGTCGTTCGCCAAGAAATTCTTTCAGAGAAAAAAAGTTTTGTGGATTTAGGAGATATAAGAGTCATCCCTCACTTACTCCACGATAAATATCTCAACGTTGCTACCATCAAGCTTTGTCAAAAGGCCCTTTACGGTAAGGTTAATAAACTTCCTGTATCCCCATTAAGCATCGCTGAGAAAGTAATGAACGATCTTTATAAAAAGTTCCCTGATGCTCGCATCTTTGGAATCGGTGGGGATCACTCCACCAGCTACCCACTTGTGAAGGCCTGGCTTCGGAGTCGCAAAAATTTAAAGCAAGCTGCACTTTTGCATTTTGATGCTCATACGGATTTACTAGATCGCCGTCTTGGGATTGATCTTTGTTTTGGAACATGGACCTATCAAATCTTAGAAGATTTATTTTCAAAAGATCACATCATACAGGTTGGTATCCGCTCAAGTGGCAAAGATAAAAAGCACTGGAAGAAAACTCTCGGTGTTGAACAAATTTGGTCTCAAGAAGTTTCTAAGATGGGGCTTCAAAAAACTTACGAGAAAATACGCAATCATTATCAAAAACTAAAAATCACTGAGCTCTATATCAGTTTTGATATAGATGCTTTGGATGAAAAATACGCCGCTGCTACTGGTACTCCTGAGAAAGGAGGACTGCTGCCTTCTGATTCCGCGGCCCTCATACGTTTGCTCGCCCAGGATTTTAAGATTACTGGTTCTGATTTAATGGAAGTGGCCCCCTATGTGTGGCCTGAGGGTGTTGAACCCCGGGATCAGCAAAGTTCTCTCACTGTCGCGGGAGATATGGCCAAAGTCCTTTTGAGTGTTATGTACGCATGAAGCGCAAAATTGTATTCCCTGAAGTTGAATCAGCTACTGAAGATGGTCTAGTGGCCATTGGAGGAGATTTAGAAGTTGATACACTTCAAACGGCATATCAGTTAGGCATTTTTCCCTGGCCCATTTCTCTTGATTTTCCCTTGGCATGGTTCTCACCCAATCCGCGCGGTCTTTTGGATTTTTCTGAACTTCACCTCTCTAAATCATTTGAAAAATTTCTCAAGAAAACTACTTACGAAGTCACTTATAATAAGGCCTTCACTGATGTGATCCGTGCCTGTGCGACTATGAGACGAAAAGATCAACCTAGCACTTGGATTACTCCAGAAATTATCGAAGGCTATGAGAAACTCTTTCAAGCTGACTTGGCCTACTCCGTTGAAGTTTGGGACGGCCCAAGACTTATTGGTGGGCTATATGGAGTGATCATGGGAGATTTCTGCTCGGGTGAATCTATGTTCACCTTAGAAGATAATGCATCTAAGCTCGGCCTTTTTAGGTTGACGCAGAATTTGAAAATGAAAGGAATCCATTGGCTTGATACTCAGATGGTGACAAATGTGGTGGAGCAATTTGGCGGAAAATATATTCCTCGTCCAGACTTCATTCACCGTCTAAAGAATGTGGACTGGACGAGGAAAAAAGCAGATTTCTTTAAATGTAGCTAAGGTTCAGACGCTGATTGGCCTTAAGAGTTCTTTGAACTTCTTCCATAAATTCTCGCACTGATTTTTCTAGCTTAACTTTCTCACCACGACAGTAAGCTTCAATCTGAATTTTAAGTTCTTGGTAGTTAGTGTTGAGTTCAGAAGCAAGTTCTTCACAGCGCTTTTTAAAACGGTAATCTTTCTCAATGAGCTCAACAATTTTCTTACTTAATTCTTGCTTAAGAGTGGCCGGAGAATAAACATTGCGCAGATCCGCCAAACGAAGCGTTCTTAAAATTTTCAAATAAAGGTAACCGATATCAAACTCGTACCATTTGTGGCGAAAGCTGCATGAGCGCATGTGAGCATGATGATTGTTATGATCAAGCTCTCCGCAGATAATGAAATTTAAAGGAAAAAGAAACCCAAGATTTCGACTATTATCTGTCGTTACGTGATTGCGATATCCCCACCAGTGAGCGAGAGCATTAACTCCGCCAATTGCAAACATTGGAGAGACTAAGAAGTTCAGAATAGCGAGAACTCCACCCCATAAAGGTCCAAATAACAGGATCGTTACAAAAGTTAAAATGTAAGGACCAGTAAAAGAGTGCTTGTGCATGAAGGCTTCGAGCTTATTAGTAGGAATTGTCTTTTTAATTTTTTCAACTTCAGGCCATGACTTAGCACGAGTGTAATCAAAAACTCCAAGAACTAAAGCCCGGGCCAAACCTTTTTGCAAAGGACTGTGAGGATCTTTTGGTTGATCTGAATGAGCATGGTGAAAAATATGAACTGAAACCCAATCAACTTTTGACATAGAAGTGATCATCCATAACCAAATCTGCATAGGCATATCCACCCAACGATTGATCACAACACCTTTATGTGTGTGATGGCGGTGAAAAGATAAGCTCATGGCAGTGATGGTAATGTGAGCAATGAAGCTACCGTAGATTCCCATAATGATAAAAGGATGGGCCGCCATATAGTGGCCTAAAAATCCATGAAGTCCAATTGTGTGAGAGAGAATAAACCAAAGAGCCGCGTAAGAGAGCGCGAAGAAAGAAATCAATTTAAGCATGGGAAGTCCTTATCTAGACCGATGTATGAGAGAAGATTCTGAAACCATCTCAAGTAAACCTGGTGGGGCCATTTCCACACAGAGTCCACACACAATACATCCACGATCATCAATCATGAAAGCTTCTGCTGTCACTTTGATCGCATGGGTCGGACAAAGTGTCTCACACATTTTTGCATCTTTCCAGTTCGATAAATCTTCCACTGTTCCGACAAAACGTGGCCGTTTCTTGAGCCTGGGAGAATAAAAGTAGAGTTTATCAGGCCACTCAGTTTTGTGTAAATTGAACACTTTGAAAAGCTTTTCTCCTTGGAGTTTCACCATTTGTCGGCGGTACCAAAGAGTTTTAAAAAATGAAATTTTGTTGTAGTAATTTCTTTTTAAAATCATTATCTGTCCATTTCCATTCTACGAATGCCCAAACTCGCTAAACACGCTTTAATCTGATCCTCACCTAATCCTAACATGAAATGAGGAAGAGCTTGGGTGAGAGCAAAACTCGGTGTTTTTATTTTAATGCGATATGGATGAAACTCACTACCTGGTAGATGGAAAAATCCTGCTTCTCCATTTGGAGATTCGAGAGAAGAAAAATGCCAATGATGAGTTGCAGGCATTTGATCTTTATCGAGAACAAGAGTTGAAAAATCGGGATTCATAATTTCACCCAAAGGTAAGTTATCAATCACTTGGGTGATGATACGTAAACTTTGGAAAATTTCTTCTAAACGAATTAAATACCTGTCATAAGCAGTTCCATAGATACCAACTGGAATATCAAAATCAATATCCCGATAAAAGTAAAACGGTTGGGACTTGCGTAAATCAAAGTTAAGTCCTGAAGCACGCATGGCCGGTCCACTTACTCCCCAATGGAGTACAGCTTGAGCATTTACTGATGAGCCTTCTAGCATCGAACGAAAGTTATTCTGACTCATTAATGAGTAGTGGATAATTTTTAAATTTTTATTCAGAATATTTGAAACCGCTTGGTATTCAATAATCCAGCCGTGCGGAAGATCCACTCGCACACCACCAACATTAGCAATACTCAAACCTTGACGATGACCACAGAATTTCTCAAAGAGTTCATAAACTTTTTCACGACAATTGATGAAGAGCTTAAATTCTTCACGTTTCATGGCGTATGTCATCTCTCCTAGGACTGTGAGATGCTCAGCAATTCGTGCAAGTTCAAGCATCACAATCCGGATTGCCTGAGCACGCTCAGGAATTTTTACACGGTAAGTATCTTCAATGGTTTTTGCCCATGCTACGGAATATGTTGGAGCAGCACCCACTTGAATCTTGTCTACTAACTGCATCACCTGAATCCAGCTAAAGCCTTCAAGGATTTTTTCAAAACCTTGATGATGAAAGCCTACATGTACTTCCGATTGAACAACTTTCTGGGGATCAAAACAAACAAGCCATTCAAATAATCCGAGAGTCTCAGAAGAAAGAACGTCAAATTTTTTCCAGCTGTAAGCCTCATCTGGATAAGGTGCCTCAGACTTATTTGGATTGATTCGAAGACGTGGAAGTGGAAGAGTTTTTTCCTGAGGCCAATTTTTAATATTAGCATCTTTTCTTAAAGGATAAATTTCTTGATCTCGGGGCAGCAGCAAAGATACCATGGGGCGGTCAAACTCAAGATTGAGCATCTCGCTTTGCTCTCTTTCCATCCAATCCGCGTGAGCAAAAAAAGAAACTATGCTAGGTATGATTTCTTGTTCATTTACATGCAAATGTAAATTGAGACGTTGATGATTACCCATATTGAGAAGATGATAAACTAGTTCAAACTGGCAGCCTGATTCATTGGCCAAATCTCTACGATCCACTCCTGCAATATCCACCAATGTGAGATATCCAAGATCATCTTTGAGCATTTCTATCCAGCGCAAAAAATCCTTAGGTCTTACATCAACGTGGTGCTGTCCCCATTGCATATGATAGTGCTCTTGCCCCACCTGTATAAAAATATTCTGCGCGTTTTCAAATTCTTTCCAGTTAAACATGACCCAACTTTTGACGACACAGCTCTAAAGCCGAGATCATTTCTTCGGGCAGTACACTCCACCCGGGAAGTTCTACTAATTTAACTGATTCTAAATTGAAGAGTTCAACAAAGGGATGAGATTTATATAAAGTTCTGGCTTCACCTTGGATAAGCAAAACTCTTCCTGATGCTAATAGAGAAAAAATTTGATCTTTAAAAATAGAAAATTTCGGAGTGATTACCCCGTCCCAGGCAATCACTTCTGAATCTTGAATATTCTCCACAAACTCCCAGCGAAAAGAAGTTGAGCCTAGATACTTGTCCCCGAGAAGAGATGACCACTCAGTGTTTGCGAGAGGCTGAGACATGAGAAAAATTTTAAGAACAGGAATATCTTTCTTTTGCATTAGTATATGATCTTTAGTTGAGATTCAGCATCTCTGACATCTCTCTTCTTCCAAGTGGTGTCTTCTGGAAAAATGGGAAGGGCCTTCTGGATTTGAACGTTAGGATCATCTGAGCATTCAAACTTATTAGTTTTAGTTTTGGTCCAAGAATATAGTTTTCTATGAGTACCAAAGACATGGGTATCGTAATCAATAAAGCGGTAATTTGGTGGCTGACTCGAATTAAGAGTCTTTAAGAAATTTGAGAGATAATCCATGGCCACATCAATATCTCTATCTTCACAAAACTCCATGCCCTTGTTGATGTCATAAACTGGATTACCGGCCTGGTCGAGAGTGTTTTTTTTCCAGTGCTTTTTATGACAATCAAAAACTTGTCCTTCTTTATGAAGACGATAAAACATTCCCATATAGCTTAAGAACCAAAATTTATCCGAATTATGATTGATATTTCCGTGATAAACAAAGCGCTCGCAGGTGGCGACTTCTGAGTGATACTTTTTGGTAAATTCTCTGAGTCGGGCAGCAAATCCTACTGGCTTTTTCTTTTTTCTGAGCTCACTTCGCAAGGCCAATTTAGTTTTCAGTTCAGCGTCTGTTTTGGCCGGCTTATCTTCTACTCTCTCCTCACCTACATCAGTCCACAGGCGGTTATACAAAGTGTGACAACCTGTCTGGATTTTTTTAAGCTCAGCTTCTGTAAAATAAATTGAGCGCTTTTTAAAATAATCGTAAGCTTCTTCAAAGTTAATCAAAGACTTCACACGAATAGCAGGAAATCCATTGGACCCAATTGAATTTCTTCCATCGATATTTTCTAAATACCCACTCATCTTTTTCCAATCAAATTTCTGAGCAAAGTCTTCTTTGTTACTTACCTTACTCATATTCTTGTCATGGGGGTCAACTGCCACGAAAACGAGCCTAGAGAGCCAATTATCTCTGCCCACACAGTTGCCTTCGGGACAAACCTGTTCAACATAAGCGGCAACGATGCGAACTCTGAAATAATTATAATCTAAAAGATCATTGGGCATTTCGGCGTCACCAAAAACGATAACCTTCTGGGGTTCACCTAATTGATCAAGCGCTCTCGGCATGTAACCAATGGCAAAAGGTGGACGGTCAAAGGCCCCACTCTGCTCGTGCCAGACATCTTTTTGTGGGCAATAGGTGTGATCATAATGTCTTTGACCAGAATTTAAATCTACATGATAGGCATGGCGTGAGTATGCGGGTGTTGTGATAATAATGTTGGAGAGACCATTTTCACGTTTAAAATCAGGCTCAACGTCATAGAAGAGGTGATGTACTGGTTTCCCTTCCCTATCGATCAAAGAAGGCTCTGGAGTCGTATTAAACCATTGAGACGAATAGTTCGTCATAAGCTCACGGTCATCGATGCTTTTT